>JAQGOF010000060.1 GCA_028293745.1 Gammaproteobacteria bacterium
CATTCGGATCTTCGCGGATTCGAGCGCCGCAACCTGTTCCGCATGCGGCAGTTTTACGATGCGTACAAAGACCACAAAGCTGCAGCGCCATTGGTACGACATGTCAGCTGGAGCGGCAACCTCCTCATACTCAGCCGGCGTAAATCACCAGAAGAGCGAGAATTCTATTTGCGTCTCGCCCATCGGGAAGCGTGGGATAAGCGTGAAACGGACAGGCAACTGCGCGGTGCACTCTTCGAACGCGCCGTTCTGGGTCGCCCAAAAGTGTCACCGGCGGTGACACAATTACACCCGGATGCCGAAGCCATCTTCAAAGACAGTTACCTCGTGGACTTTCTGGGTCTGCCCGAAGCGCATTCCGAGCAAGAACTGCAGACCGCGATCATCGTGAACCTGAAGCGATTCCTCCTGGAGTTAGGGCGAGACTTCGCGTTCGTCGGCGAACAATACCTGCTGCCGGTCGGCGGTCAGGACTTCCGTCTCGACCTGCTGTTCTATCACCGGGAACTGCAATCTCTCATCGCCATCGAGCTCAAGGTCGATGAATTCAAGCCTGAATATCTGGGGAAGTTGGAGTTCTATCTCGAGGCTCTCGATCGCGATGTACGCAAGTCACACGAAAGTCCGTCCATCGGCGTATTGCTTTGCGCGTCGAAAGACAACGAAGTCGTGGAGTACGCGTTGAGCCGCGCTGCCTCGCCTGCTCTTATCGCGGAATATCAGACCCGCTTACCAGATAGAAGTGCCTCACTCAGCGAATCAGCAGGTCCAGCTCGCGCGCATCGCGACCGCCCTCGCGATAGTACTTCCGGCACAACTCGAGAAGGGTGAATCCGTCCTCAGTAGGCACCAAAGGCGCCACCGACCGCCTTGTCCAAATAAATGAGACCGCCCTCAACCATGAAAACTACCAGCGCTGCTTCTGGACGTGGTAGTGAATGCCGAGCTTGGCGCCGGGGAGACCCTTCAGAACGACGCTGAACCCTCCGGATGTGACGTTGAAGCAGCACGGCTGGAGCCAGACACCGTCCGCATAAGGAACCCACAGGCGGTCATCGTCCACGTTGATGTTTGCGATAGAGTGTTCGCGGTTCCTTCGATTCGGATCAAGGCCATCGGCGAAACTGTTGAAGGCAGTGATCGGCATCTGTCTCTCCACGACTCTATATGTCGGACTTCTCGCCGCTCTGCGGCGCGCCAGCTTACCTCGCAGCAGCGGGATTCGTTTTGAGCTCCACCTGAATCACTTCGAAGTCCTTGTCACCGGTGTTCTCGGGCATGTGAGTAGTTGCATCCGTCCACGCTACCGTCCCGGCCTTCGTCACTGCGTCTTGGGATTTTCCCCCAGGCATCGTAAATCTTCCACGGGCATCGGTCAGATACACCACTACGCCGGGCGGGTGTGAGTGCATCACGGATTTCTCATGAGGCCCGTAGACTATGCGAAGTACGCGAACTTGATCGTTTTCCAACAATACCTTGTAGTGTTTTGGATCGACTTTCGTGGCGTCCTGCGCGTTAGTAGCCGCTCCCATGAGAAATGCGGTGGTTCCGAGAATCGCAAGCCCAGTCATAACAGCAATCCGACGAGTCGCTGGATGTTGGGTCACAGCATCAAGTATTGAATTACCCACAGGTGGATCCCCCTTATCTGTTCAGAATTATTTGCGGGGCCGCCACAGTGGGCGATCCGCGGGACAGGCCACGCGCCCATGTAATACCTGACTGCGCGCAATGTCTACTGGTGTCGGTACCGCTCATAGCGGGTCTTAGTTTCGCGAAGAGTTTGTGCAGCGCAACCGGCGGCCCGGGTGCGGGCGACCCGATGCCGCCGATCGCGGGTCGCGGACGACAGTGGCGATGCGCGCAAGCATCTGGACTCGGTTCGCCGTCACTTGTGCGCCCCGATGACTTCGAACCGCACATTCTGGATCGCATACGATGTCCAATCGCGATAATCGAAATGCCACCATTCGTATTCGTAGACGGCAAACCCTTCGGCCTCCATGTGCCGGCGCAAGGCGTCGCGCAAACGGCGTTGTTCCGCGGTGCCGCCGGTATAGGTCGGGTATGCGCGTTCAGACATCTCGTCGTACAGGCTGGGCATCTCGGCCGCGCGACCAGTCTTTAAGTCGTACAACGTGAGATCGACCGCGCAGCCACGATTGTGGCGCGAACCTGTGGCCGGATCCGCGACGAAGTTGTGCTTGTCCGCCGGCGTCGCGTCCCAGAAGATTTTTGTCACATACCATGGCCGATACGCATCGTGCACAAGCAGGCCGTAGCCCTCTTCTGCGAGCGCACGCTGTACGCGCACCACGGCTTCTGCCGCGGGCCGCTGTAGGAAGGCGCGCCCCTGGCTGTACAGGGGCGTGCCGAGAAAATTGCGCGCCGTCGCATAGCGGATGTCGAGTTTGATCGTCGGATCGAGCGTCGCCAGCTCCACCAGATCGGCGGGACGGAATTCGCCTTGCTCGACAGGTGGCGAAGTCGCAAGCGCGAGCGGCAGCAATTCCGCGACTGGTCGCACCGGATTGATGTGGAAAAACTGCGGCGCATCGGCGACATGTTCGCGCGGTGGTACGCTCGATGCGCAGCCGATGAGGGCGAGTACACCGATCACCGATAGGTAACGATTCATGTCTCAAATCCCCAATTGTGCAGGTGCCTTGAACGCAGGGAGCCGGATTGCATCGTCACGGCGGCCTTCAATGTTGGACGTTAGCCGTACTACACCAGTTGCCCGATTTGGCACTTACTGCGCGGCTCGCATTCTCTGCCCCGGTTTTGCGAATGACTGCTTTGGAGGGAGCATATCAGCCCTGTGAGTGCGGCTTGTGGGCAGATTCCGGCCGATCGGCGAAGAGGTGCTTCCACGAGGCTGAGCGGGCATCCAGGACCGGCAGCTATCAGCCAACTGAATAGCGCGCCCGATGTCCCTCAATTTGATGGGTTGTCCGCTGGACCGGCCAGAGTATGACCTCGGTCACATTCTGGATGGCCGCCGTTTCGTACTTTGCACAACAGAGCGTAACGGAAAAGCCGATCACGAAAGCCGGGACCGGCAACGCAGGAGTGGCTCATGGCAGAACCAACCGCTGAAGAACTTGCCGAGATGCGCAAGATTTTCGAATCTTGCGACCTCAACGGTGACGGCTTCATTGATCGGGAAGAATTCCACTCTCTGCTTCAAGAGCTCGACGGCGATGTGTCTCGCGAAGAGTGCCTACTCGATTTCGAAGTGGCGGATACCGAGGGAGACGGCTACGTCGGATTCAAGGAGTTCATCGTTTGGTGGACGAGCTAGCGACTCTGATTGGTTAGACGCAAGCGCCACGGACATATGTCACATAGCCGCAGCGCGGCCAGACAACATTGGCTGCGAGAACATTCAAAAATGCGCGCAATGGAGCACTCCAGACGACTTCCGAAAAACAACGCACCCAAGCGCCCCCAGCACGACCGCCCATCGGCGCTTCGAGCTCTCTGGCCTGGACTTCTGCTGCTCCTTGCGCTGCCGGCCGTAGCTGTTGAAGGCGGGGACGAGCTGGGCGCGTATCGAGAAGCGAGCTCCAGGTTCGGGGCATTGGTAGCCGCAGCCGAACTGAAAAAAACTCGGCAGCAGCTTCAGACCGAGGAGGCCACACTTCTGATATCTGAGCTGTCTGACGAGAAGCGTTTCTTGAAATCCGAATCTTACGCTGTAAGCGAGCTCGGTAACCTTGTTGAGCTGTGCGGTATGGCTAACAAAGCCGTCATGTCGCTGGCGCTCTTTGACCTCAAATCGCATCTCGATCCTAAGGGCAATCCCCAAGCGCTCACGCGACAGACGATCGCTCTGATGCAGCAGAACGCGGAAGCATTTGGGCCGCAGCTACGACATTTGCACCCCTTCCTGATCAGATGCCTGGCGAAAGAAGTCCCCCCGATTACGGAGTTCATGTTGTCGCTGAAGCCGGAGCAATTTACTGGGGAGCGCCGCAAAGGACTGGAACAGGTTCGGACAGGCATGGTTGAGCTGTTCGTCGGTGCCCTCCAGAGTGTCAGCAATCCGAGCTACGACGAGAGATAGCGTACGGCGCTCGTTCAATCATTGGCTGAGTCGGCTCGTCCTCTCGCCTCAGCACTTCAAATTTCGACTCGCCACCAAATTGATTCAACTACTGATGCTGTTGTGAAGGCCTCACCTTCGAGCTTCGGAGTCTATATAGAAGCCATACGTGGGGCGCTGCGCGACACGACATGCAAAGGCCTATGCGCGCTCTGACGGGGATGGCTGGACCGCGACAGTAGCGAAAAAGTCTTCGCCGGCACGGAAGACAACGCCTACTGCTTACGGGAATCGTGTCTAGCCACGCTAGATAAACCGCGGCTGCGACTCGAAGCTGGTGTCGCGTGCAAATGGAAGGGGAAGCGGGTATCAAGTGCAGGTAGAAGAATAACCCGCGACGAGGCATTTCATGAAGCTGGTGCACATTGTCATGGCAGCATGGGTCATGCTGCTCGTACACGGCGCTACCGCGGAAGGCGAAGTGAAAACATTTCATCTCGAAGAAGTCACCATCAGCGATGTACACGCAGCTTATTTGTCGGGCGCGACCACCGCCACTCGGTTGGCGCAGGCCTATCTGGAGCGGATCCAGGCCTACGACCAAGCAGGGCCGAAGCTGAATGTGGTGATCTTCCTGAATCCAAGAGCGCTGGAAGAGGCAGCTGCGCTCGATGAACATCTTCGCACGACAGGGAAGTTCGTCGGCCCGTTGCACGGGATCCCGGTGCTGCTGAAAGACAATGTCAACACGAAGGACATGCCAACGACAGGCGGCTCGCTCACGCTGGCGGGATACTCGCCGGCGACCGATGCGGCGATCACGCAGAAATTGCGAAGCGCGGGAGCCATCATCCTCGCGAAGGTCAACCTGCACGAGTTCGCGATCTGGGGTGAAACGGTCAGCTCGATCCGCGGGCAGACTCTCAATCCCTATGACCTGACCCGCACGCCCGGCGGTTCCAGCGGTGGCACCGGCGCGGGCGTGACGGCCAATTTCGCGATCGCGGGCATTGGCACTGATACCATCAACTCTATCCGTTCACCCGCGTCGGCGAACAGCATCGTGGGTATCCGCCCGACGCTCGGTCTCGTCAGCCGAGCCGGTATCATCCCGTATTCGTCCACCCAGGATGCCGTCGGCCCGCTGGCCCGCACCGTGACGGACGCGGCCAAGATGCTCAACGTGCTCGTCGCCTATGACTCGAATGACCCTGCCACGGCCTGGAGTGTCGGGAACACCGAGAAGGACTACACGAAATCCCTGAAGGCCGACGGCGTCAAGGGCAAGCGCATCGGCGTCTTACGCAGCTTCTTCGGCAACGCGCCCATCCATGAAGAGGTCAATACTGTAGCGAACCAAGCGGTGGAGGATCTGAAGAGGTCGGGCGCGACGGTAGTCGAGCTCAACACCCCAGATCTCGATAGCGGGAAGATCTCGTCCGACATCAGCGTTCATCTTTACGAACTCAAACCGGCAATCAACGCCTATCTGGTCGCCGGCAACGCGCCAGTCAAATCTCTGGAGGAGATCATCTCCTCTGGCAAGTTTCATCCGAACATCGGGGACAACATCAAGAAAGCGCAAAGCCTCGAGCTGGACGACGGCTATCGCCTGCGTTTGCAGAAGCGCTCCGAGTTGCAGCAGCGTGTCATGAAGATCATGGCAGACGATCAGCTCGATGCGATCGTTTTCCCGCATCAGAAGCGTCTGGTAGTACCCGTTCGCGAGACTCAAGTGGAACGCAACGGGGGCCTCGGATCAGTAACAGGCTTTCCTTCCATTGTCGTCCCCGGCGGATTTTCCTCACCAACCCCGCCGGCCAGGCTCGGCGTCCCGGTGGGCATCGAATTCCTCGGCAGACCCTGGTCCGAGAAGCTGCTGGTCGAGATTGGCTACGGTTACGAACAAGCGACCAAGCATCGCCGCCCGCCGCCAACTACGCCGCCTCTCGAGGCCGCCCGATAAGCCCGGAGCCGCGAGGCCCGTCCAAAGCGGCCCCTCAACTCTAACGCGGTTCATTGCGAGTCCTCCCTCAAGAGGGATCGAGTCCGGTGTGCCGTGTCTTGGGTGACAGGGTTTCCATGTGCCGGAACTACGATGGAAGGAGGTTCTGCATCGAGGACGCTGTCGGCGATGATGGCCGAACTCTTGCCCATTCGACGGTCTCCGTCCACTACGGTCCAGAGTTGGCCAGCGCAGGCGCGCTCCAGGACTTTCTCTAAATCAGGACGTGGGCAAAACGCATCTGGAGTGCTGTACGCGCGAGTACGATTGAGATCGAAGGGGTTGAGGACGTACATAGCACTGACTTTACCTTGTCGGGTAAATGACTTACCTAACAAGGTAAATCAGCTTGAATCAACGGCGTAAGCACGACCTGGATCAAGCCGAGGCCGCTGCTGAACTCGGGTTCATATCCGCAAGAGCCTCATGCGCGCGTAACTCGGTGAGAGATGCAACTACGCCGTCCGCGTCCAGCGGCTCTGTTTGCGAACCGAGCTCACCCTAGAGAAAGCCGCCCCCATAAAGCAAAGCCCCGCTTTGTAAGCGGGGCTTCGTAGTCCGGTTCCGCTTACCCCGCACCGGGCGCGCTCAGCCCTTACAACTCATGGCGTGCGCGCTCCTCTCGGTGATCTTCAGAAACCCCAGGCCACATTTCGGGCACTTGTGCGGTCCGTCACTTGAGACCGCCTTGTCCACGTGGGTGACTGTTTTTAGGGGCACGCTGCCGGTGTTGCTGGACGCCCCCGGTTTGGCCAGCGGAGTGTTGGCCAAGTCATAGACGACCGCATCGCTATTGACGTTGAATCGGATGATGGGGTTGACGGTGGGATTGTGGTGGGGCACGCATCCCCTGTCTTCGTGGGCAATCCAGACTGAGCCGCCCCAGTGGTCGCCCCTGCGCTCGCTGACGCTTCCAGGGATGATCTTTGACTCAATGTCCTTCAGGTTCTTCGTGTGCTCGAAATTTGAGGTAAAGCCGGCTTCGCTGTTATAGGAGGCGATGTAGTAGCCCCAGTTCTCGGCGTTCGCATATGCGTCGTCCGGCTTCTTGCCTGCAAGAGCGACTGCTTCGCCTTTGTACGCCCGCATGGTATTGCCCTCAAGGTCAGTCTTGCCTGTTGAGATGTCCTTCGTCATCAACCCCGGTGTCTTATGCGACAGCTCGTGGATCAGAGTCACGACCAACTCACCCAAGCTGTAGATACCCAGGCTCATGTAGGTGCCTAGCCCTACCTCCAAGGCGGCGCGACCCTGGTCAGTCTTGGCGAGGGTTGTCTCAGACAATTGGTTGAAGATGAAACCGTTGGATCGCGCATGGTCCAACATATCCTGCGTCTTCAATTGCGAGTGCTGAAACTTCGCCTCCTGGTTAGAACCGAAGTCGCCGAACCAATACCTGAACTTCTTGCGATCCGGATTGGCGAGCGCAGCTTCAAGTACCGCTTCCGCGCTATTCACCATCCACGCGAGGTAGCTGACGTCCAGCAGGTGCGGCTTCGGGATTCTCTTAGGGTTTCGGCATTCGTAGCTAAACCTGATGGTCACGGGGCTCTCCTTCACCCAAAGGATTGATCAGGTTGTCGAGCGCGCCACCGGCACAAGCACCGGCCTGCCGGTGGAGGCGCTCTTCCCGATCGGGCATCTTTAGTTGGCGCTGATGTCATGATGCAACGTGTGCCCGGCGGTGGTCAACGAGCCAGAGCTAGATGGATTGGATACATCCCCTCCCTCGGGGGCGGCGAGGGTCCTCCTCACCGTACGGCATCAATGTGCCAGCGTTGGTGCGGTAGAGATTTGACGCTCGAGGCCACCCCATAAGCCCAGAGCGGCGAGGCCCGTCCAAAGCGGCCCCTCAACTCTAACGCGGTTCGTTGCGAGTCCTCCCTCAAGAGGGATCGAGTCCGGCGTGCCGTGTCTTCGGTGACAGGGCTTCCATGTGCCGGAACTACGATGGAAGGAGGTTCTGCATCGAGGGCGTTGGTGGTGGAATGCAGCCACGCTTTTGAATTTCGGACGTAGATCAGACCCGGTTTGGAGTTGCGTCGATAGCCCAAGCCGCTGCCGGCTAATGGGGAGATTATGCGGAGCAACCAGTTTTGATCGTCCACCGCACTATTCGTAAACAGATCTCCCATCCACCACACCGTCGATCCAGCGACAGATACACGAACCAGCATGTCCGGAGACTTCATGCCCTCGGGGACTAGATGCAGGGGCGGCTCTCAAACCAACGTAGCGACGAACACCGCGAGAATCGCCAACGGACAAACGTATCGCAACAGCCACACGCAGGCGACACGAGCCAGCGGAGTCGTCTCCGCCAGTTCGTCCCTGGCGAAAACCGTGCTGACGCGCCACCCAATGAGAACGCTGGTCAACAAGGCGCCAATCGGCATCATGACATTGGAGCACACGTAGTCCAACACATCGAAGAATGTCTTGTGGGCAAATAGAGGTATGAACGACAGTGGATACCACCCCGACCAGCGGTTGAACGAAAGTACCGTCCCGATACCGAGCACCCACGACGCAACGCCAACGAGCCATACGGCACGGGCTCTGCCCATGCCGCGTCGCCGGATCAACCACGCGACCTCCGGCTCCAGCAACGCAATCGAAGGTGTCGTCGCGGCCAGCACCAGCAACAGAAAGAACAGGGTTCCAATGATCCGGCCACCAGGGATTTCGGTGAACACCCGTGGCAAAACATCGAACACGAGCGCGGGGCCCTGTGCGGGATTCATCCCATACCCGAACACCAATGGAAAGATCATCATGGTGGCAAGTACCGAGACCAGTAGTATCGCCCCGGTGATAGCGAGCGACGCACGGACCAACGAGGTACCGCGCTCGATGTAGGCGCCAAAGGCAATCATCATGGCCTGGCCCACGCCGGTTGCGTAGAAAGCCTGACCGATTGCAGACAATACGACTTGCGCTGTAACAGCCGAGAAGTCAGGTTTGAACGCGAACGTCAGTCCGCGGCGCACGTCACCGGTCGATAAGGAGTAGACGACCAGGATCAGCAGCAACACCAGCAGTGCCGGCGCACGAAACTTGTTTGCAGGCTCTATCCCACGCTGCAAGCCGCGCGCCGAGACCACGAGGACCACAGCCACAAACCCGGCATGCCACGCCACTACTTGAATAGGGTTGGACTGAAATTCGCTCCATAGGCCCGCGACATGCTGCGGGCCTGCAGCGGATAGAAGACCGATGGCGCACTTCCATGCGTAGGCCAGGACCCATGCAGCAATGACCGTGTAGTACGAGAAGAGGAGGAAGGCCGCCAGCGTCCCCAGAATCCCGATGATGTTCCACCGCGAGCTCAGTCCCGCAGCTGCCGCAACCGCACCAGCCGCCTCGGGCGGACTCAGACGCGAAGCTCGCCCCAGAGCAAACTCCGCCGCCAGCAACGGTGTGGCCACCAGCACGCAGGCAAGCACGAACACGAGGATGAATGCGCTGCCCCCTCCAGTGCCGGCGAGATAGGGAAATCGCCAGATACTGCCCAACCCGACCGACGCGCCGGCAGTCCCCAGATAGACAGCGAAGGTGGACGACCAGACGACTGAAGCCGGACGCAAAGAAGCTGCGCCGGAATCAGTCCGGATCACTTACCGGGCAACCGAATCGCGCCGCAAGGCCTGGCACATGCAGTGGACTGCTCCACCGCCATTACCAATCATGGACACATCTGGCGCATAGACAGTCAGTCCCTCGCTGCGGCAGGCGGCGATCAGATTCTTGCTGGACGCCGGCACCAGGACGCGCTCGTCACCCAACGCAACCACGTTGCATCCCAACTGCATCGCATCCTCATATGGAACGGCGATGACGCGAATGCCGCGGGCCTTAAGCCAGGTCACCAGCTCGGGCTCCACGGCCTCGACACAGACGACGGCGAGATTCGCTGCCAACATGCCCATCTGCACATCTAGGTGCAGGAAATGCGGATCGAACGCGTAGGTGTGAAATTCCCAGCCCTCGGCTTCGAACCACGACTGCAGCTGGCGGACCGCAGGCTCGATGGATCGCTCGCCGGAGTAACCGCAGGCGGCGACACCGGGCTTGAGTACCATGAAGTCGCCGCCTTCGACATTGCCCGCGGTGATGAGGTCGTAGATCGGAATTGCGGCATCCAGGTAGAAACGCAGGCAGGCAGCGTATTCGCCGCGGCGATAGGGCTTCTCGAGCTGCAAGATCACAGCGCCCCAGGGAGTCATGGCACTGCTGTCGCGCGCGAAGATCTGGTAAGGCAATTCCGGGGAGGGTGGAAGAACGTGGACCTTGACGCCGGCTTGCCTGTAGACATCCAGCATCTCGCCGTACTGGGCGCGGGCCGCGCCGAAGTCGAAGCGCAGGCCGATCCGCTCAGATCGCTGCGCCACGGAATTGCCCGGCTGCCAGGAGAAGTAATCGATCGGCCCGACCAAGACGTCCCGCAGGCGCCCGTATTCGCTATCGATGCCCCACTTTGAGGCCAGTGGAGTGCCACCTTGTTCGAGCCGGGTGCGAAGCTGCATTTAGGACCCTGTCTAACTAATGATCGCCTGGTTCTCGGATCAATCGTTTGCCGCCGCCAGTGCAGCGTGCAGCAGAACATTGGCGCCTGCAACCAGATCGGCAGGACTCGCCTCCTCGGCCTCGTTGTGACTCAGACCGCCGACGCAGGGCACAAAAATCATGGCCGTAGGCGCAAATTGCGCCGTATGCAGCGAGTCATGACCCGCTCCGCTCACCATCCGCCGGCGCGACAGCCCCAGATCCCCAGCAGCCGCCTCTACCAAGTCGATGAGCCGCGGGTCGAATGCGGTCGGCGGCATATGCCAGACCTGCTCGATGCTGGCGCGAATATCGTGACGCGACGCCGCAGACTCAACGAGGGCGCGAAAGGCCGCAGTCATCCCATCCAGCACGTGTCGTTCGGGATGACGCAAATCGAAGGATATGATTAGCCGCTCCGGCACCGTGTTACGCGATCCGGGTAGCGCTTTGACGTCGCCTATCGTCGCACGGCCCCAGGGTGCGTTATCCGCCGCCAAGGCGAATGCACCTTCGATGATCGGACAGGCAGCACGCCAGGGATCGCGCCGCATTTCCATCGGCGTTGGGCCCGCGTGACACGCAATACCATCAAGCGTCACATCCAACCAATAAGCACCCTGAATCCCGGTCACCACGCCGATCGTCGTCGCGGATTTCTCCAATATCGGCCCTTGTTCGATATGAGCCTCGAACATGGCATGAAACGGCCGACGCCGCGCAGGCGCAACCCCGCGGTACCCGATCCGTTCAAGCTCCCCCAGAAACGTCCGACCCGCCTTGTCCTTTCGTTCGTACGCGTATTCGAGAGAGTACGTGCCCGCGACAACACCCGAGCCAAGCATCGCCGGTGCGAAACGGCAGCCTTCCTCGTTCGTCCAGCTCGCAACCTCGATCGCCCGGCGAGTCACAATCCGATGGTCAGCGAGCGTCCTGAGGACTTCGAGCCCGGCCATGACCCCATACACCCCGTCGAACCGGCCACCGGTCGCCTGCGTATCCAGATGACTCCCCATCAGGACGGGCGCCAGCGAAGCATCCTCGCCCGCACGGGAGGCAAAGATATTGCCCACTTCGTCCACCGTGACGGTGCAGCCGAGAGCTTGCGTCCAGGAAACAAAGAGGTCGCGCCCAACTTTGTCCTCATCCGTCAAAGCCTGTCGATTGCAGCCGCCGCGCTGCGTGCCCCCGATGCCGGCCAGAGCCATGACACTCGACCAAAGCCGCTCGCCGTTGACGCGGATCGCCGTAATCACGGTACAAGTTCCTGGCGCGGGACATACCTACGAGACATTCGGAGTCCTCTCTTAACTCAAGTTAGCTCTTTTCGTCCGCAGTGCGGTTATAACTTCCGTCCCAACGGCCACTCCCTTCGGGAGCCAGAAATGGAGCATAGATGGGGTGAACGTCTCGAGGTAGCGCTTCCGGTCCGTATTCGCGCGCCCTACGGCCTGATCGGTAGCGGTCTCGTCATTAACTTCAGCGTCAGTGGCGCTTTTATTGCCACCACCTTGCCAGTGGCGCCGCTATCGCGGGTCAGGGTGAGCTTTCGACTCGGCCGGCGTGCGGCTCAGATCATGCAGCTGGGCAGCTCGACGTTCGCAGCCCAGGTGGTCCGCCATAACGCCGCAGGATTTGCCGTCGAATGGAGCGAGTTCGGTGCGGAAGATGTTGTGGTTTTCGCCAACTCCAGCCGCAGCCACGTGCAGTTCACGCACTATCGCCCCGGCACGCCAGCATCTAACCTACTTAGCGCGAAACGCCCCTGAGATCGGCACATCGATCACACAGTGCACACCGGTTGGACCTATTTCATATAGGGTCCTTGCACCCAACTGGTATGGAAGCGCGCGCTCGATCAGCTCACGCCCATAGCCCCTGTTCTGCAGCGCATTGTCAGGATCAGAGATGTTGACTCCGCTCTCGCGCCAATCAATGTTGAGCCGCTGATTCGTGCCATCCTCGTTTTCGGTGACGTGCCAGCCGATGTGCAAGCGTCCTTCCGGACTGGCAATCGCGCCGTATTTCACGGCGTTGGTCGCCAGCTCGTGCAGCGCGAGAGCCAGTGTCTGAACGCTGCGGGACCGCAGCGGCACGCCTGATGGGCCCTCGAGGAACACGCTGCCCGGCGAGGCGCCATGCGCTGCCAATTCAGCCCGCAGCAGCTCATCGAACATCACGCGGTCGTCGTCGGAGATACGGGACAGCAGGCGCTGGACACGTCCTAACGCCGCGAGCCGCTCGCCATAGTGCCCCCTGTATTCCTCGAGCGATTGGCTCTCGTCGAGCGTCTTGTCTGACAGCGAGCGCACCACCGCTATCTGGTTCCGAGTGCGGTGTTGCAACTCGGTTATCAACACCTGCAGACGGTCGGATGCTTCCTTTTCGTTCGTGTAGTCCTGACCGATACCACCGATGTACTCGACTGTGTTCCCGTTACCCAGCAGCGGAAAGGCGGTGTCGCGTATCCATCGGATCTGCCCATCGGACGGCCGCCTGATGCGAAATTCGTGCACCACCCTGTCACCGGCGCGCACGCGCCTGAGGGCGCCAAAGACGCGTCCGCGATCCTCGGGCTCGATCAACTTGGCCCAGCGTTTCAGATCGTTGCCGCCCGCCGCCTCTTCCATAGGCGCACCGTAGACTTCGCTGAATGCTGCACTAACAAAGTTGAACTGCATCGTCCGCGCATCCCTGATCCACAGGATGTCGGACGACGCGGCCGCAAACTCGCGGAAGCGCTCCTCGCTGGCGTTCAGTGCCTCCTCGGCCTTCGCGCGCTCGGCCGCGGCCCAGGTCCGCTCCGCGACTTCCTTGATCAGAAGGATCTCATCCGATGTCCACTCGCGGGCGGTGGAGGAAATGACATTCAGCGACCAGACGAGCGCGCCCTCCTTGATTACAGGGGCGGATGCGAAGGCGCGGATACCCAGTGCTCCATACGCGGCACGTGTTTCATCGGAAAGCGAATGTGAGACACCGGTGTCTGTGACAAAGAATGGCCGTTGCTTGCGCGCAGCAGCCGCTGCTCCGCTCTCATTGGTTAGTGGGTGTTCACCCTCCGGGCCGCCGTAGTAGGCCCGGTCTGCGCCAAGGTGCCTGCCCAGCACCCGGGCGGCCTCGAACTGAATCCTGATAGGGTCGGCCAAGGGACGCAGCACGTCGTTGAGATGCAGCAGAAATGTCTTGCGCGCTTCGCTCTCTCGCAGTACCGCTTCCGCCAGTTTGCGCTCGGTAATGTCACAGATCAGGCCGTCGACACTCATGCGCCCCGAGAGAGGATCTATCCGGGCCGTGCCGCGTTCCTCGAGCCATACGACTCTGCCATCGCGCGGACGGGTAGCTCGGAATTCCGTATGCCAGGCGCCTCCGTTCGCCAGGGCATTTTTGACCAGGCCCCGTTGTTGCATGACGTCATCCGGGTGCAGCAGTTGGTAGTCCTGTGCGTTGCCTTCGAACGTTTGCCCGGGAAGCAGGCCCCACAGATCTGCCATCAACTCCGAGGTGGTCGTTCGCCCGGTGCCCAGATCCCGGCGCCAGCTCGCCATCCGGGCGGCTTCCAGCACCGCACCCAGCTGCGCCTCTTTGTCCGCCAGCGCGATTCTGAGCTCATGCAGCTCCGCCAGCCCGATACTCTCCTGGAACATACCCCATCATTGCCCCCCCTCGAGCCTCTGGCAAGACCGATGCGCAGCCTTCACCGAGGCTGTGCCATCCAGCGTAGCCAACTAACAACAGCGTATTGTGCAGGTCTTAACCCAGGTTAATGCCAGTCCGGCAGGTGCTTGCTTATGGTGGGTGAAGTGAAGCAGACAGCAGCGGTGGGCGCAGACGGATCGGCTCCCGGCGAGGGGCTCGACGAGCGCCGGCGCCGTGAGCAGTCCTATCTCTTTGAGCACCGCCGCCAGATCCGGGGGCTGCTCGCCATGATCCGCGCCATCATCCGGCGCACGGCCCGTAGCGATCAATCGGCAGAGGAATATGCCGGCCTGTTGGAAGGCAGGCTCGGGGCCCTGGCGCGGGTTCAGGACATGTTGATGCGCGTTCCGGACGCCGGAGCCGACCTGATGGAGCTCGCGAGCGCGGAGTTTCTCGCTCAGGGCGTGCCGGAAGACCGCGTTACCCTGGCGGGGCCCTCGATCCCCCTGCCGGGGCACGTTGCGGCATCACTGGCCCTGGCGCTTCACGAGCTCACCACCAACGCTATCAAGTTTGGCGCACTCAGCGCGGCGCACGGCCGCGTCGAAGTGGCCTGGGCAGAGAATGAGCGGGATGGCTTCCTGCGGCTGGAATGGCGCGAGGCCGGTGTGCCGGTATTGTTGACTACGCCGCGGACCCACGGGTTCGGGGTGGAATTGTTGGAGAACACGCTGCCTTACGAGTTAGGCGCCCGGACGTCCGTCGAATTCGCTCCGGGAGGTCTCGTCTGCGTGATTGAGTTTCGACCGCGTAAGGGATGAGGCGAACCGTGCTGACAGGCTGCCGGCGAACAAAGGTATAACTCATGCGCCCACTGCAAGCGGATACTGCGTCGAGCCTGGCTGGATATCGCCTGTTGGTGGTGGAAGACGACTACTTCGTGGCACAGGATTTGTGCGCAACCTTGAGGGAGTATGGTGCGACAGTGCTTGGGCCCGCCCCGAGCGTCTCGAGTGCGCGCAGCCTGGCCAGCGCCCTGCGGCCGGATTGTGTACTGCTGGACATCAATCTCGATGGCGAGCTTGCTTTCGACCTCGCCCGCGAGCTGGAGGCGCGCGGCATGCGCACTGTTTTCACGACCGGCTACGATGCATCCTTCGTCCCACAGCATCTACGCCACACTGTTTGTCTGCAGAAGCCGGTGGATGCCACCGCGCTGTTGCGCAGCATTCGCGAACATCCTCCAGGCACCCCACACGCATGATTCGCGTATCCCGCCTCATCCGCAAGCTCGAAATTTTCGCACCCCTGCCCGAAGAGGAGAAGCGCGCGCTCATCGATGCGAGCAGTACTATCCGCCGTTACGGGGCACACGAGGATCTGATCCAGGAAGGTGCGCTGACGGACGGTGTCAAAATCATCCTCGACGGGCTCGCCTGCCGGTACAAAGTGCTGCCCGACGGGCGGCGGCAGATCGTCGCCTACTTCGTGCCGGGCGATATGTGTGACCTGCGGGTTTTTCTCTTGAAGCGGATGGACCATTCGATCGGCACGCTCTGTCCGGTCGAGGCCGCACTGCTCCCGCAGGAGAGTGTGCTGGAGCTCACCGAGCGGTATCCGCGGCTCACGCGCGCACTGTGGTGGTCAACTCTGGTCGAGGAGGCGATCACCCGCGAGTGGATCGTAAACGTAGGCCATCGTACGGCCTTCGAACGGATGGCCCACCTCTTCTGCGAAATCTTCACGCGCCTGCAGTCTGTTGGACTGACCCAGGACAACCGCTGCGATCTGCCACTCACGCAGAGCGAGCTCGCAGACACGCTGGCCTTGTCCGCCGTGCACGTGAACCGCACGCTGATGGATATGCGGCGGGCTCGTCTCGTGACCTTCCAGGGCAAACAGCTCATCATCCACGACCGCCAGGCGCTGCAGAGCGTCGCCGGCTTCGATCCAAACTATCTGCATCTGGATGGCGAGACCAACCGGCTGCCTGCGGCATTCAAACGCAACACCGCCTGACTCGCGGACGGCGTGCGATCAGGGGGCTTTGCGGGCGAGGCGTGCGATGATCGACAGCAGGCGGTCGGGGTCCACCGGCTTTGCCAGGTGTTCGTCAAAACCCGCGGACAGGGCCAGCTGCCGGTCCTCCGACCGGGCGAAGGCGGTCAGTGCGAGCGCGGGCACCCGGGCGCCATCGGCAAATCGCGAGCGGATCGATTTCAACAGCTGATACCCATCAACTCCAGGCAATCCGATGTCACTGATAATGACGTCCGGGCACTCAATCGCGATAGCGTCGAGCGCGGCAGCGGCTGACTCAACAGCAACTACACGCGCGCCGTATCCCTGCAGAAGACGGCGTGTCGTAACGCGTGCGCCGGCCTCATCCTCAACGAGGAGAAGGTGGGCGCCATTGAGTCCCTCGCCAGGGTCTCTTGTTTCTGCAGTCAAATCTTCCGTAGACGCCAGTCGGGCGCGAAGCGGCAGGCGCACCGTGAACGTCGTTCCGTGGCCTTCGCCTTCACTATTGGCCTCAATGCTGCCACGGTGCAGCTCCACCAATTGCTTGGCTATGGCAAGCCCCAGCCCCAGGCCACCATGGCTGCGCGCGGCGCCCGCCTCGGCCTGCTGGAAGCGGTCGAATACGTGCGCCAGAAACTCTTTGCGGATGCCGATACCGGTGTCAATGACTTTGATTTCCACGACGTCCTGATCGCGGCACGCAATAACTTCGACACGGCCGCCCGAGGGAGTGAATTTGACTGCGTTGCTCAACAAGTTCCATACAACCTGTTGAATCCGGTCCGGGTCGGCGCGGACGATGCCGATGTCGTCCGAAATCTGCGAATGAAAGTGGATTCCCCGAGTGTGGCTCACCGGGCGCACCGCCTCGACGGCGTCCTGGATCGAGCTGGCCAGACGCGTCTCGCGCAGCGCGAGACGCAGCTTGCCGGAGGCAATCCGGGACACATCCAGCAGATCGTCTACCAACTGCTGTTGCGCCACCGCCGCACGCTCGATCATGCGGATGCCCTCCAGGCGGTCACTATCCGGCAGCGTGTCGGCCTGAAGCATGCGCGTCCACAAACGGATCGTGTTGAGCGGCGTGCGCAGCTCATGACTCACTGTCGAGATGAACTCGTCCTTCGACTTGTTCGCGCTGACCGCTTCGGCCTGCGCGGTCTTGGCGGCCACCGTGGCGGCATACAACTGGTCTTCGATCAGTTTGTGCTCGGTTGAATCGCGCATGAATTTGACGAAGCCGCCGCGCCCATCCGCCGAGGGCCCCAACGAGGTAAGAACGCCGCTCGCCCAGAACCGGGAGCCATCCTTGCGGACATGCCACCTTTCATCCGCGGCACGCCCCTTTTGTGCGGCCTCCTGTAGTTGGCTGCCGGGGATTCCCAGAGACCGATCCTCGGCAGTGAACAGGGTGTCGATGGGCCGACCGACGATTTCGTCCCGTTTCCAACCGAACATGTGAGTTGCGCCGGTGCTCCAGACCACGACTTTCCGGTCAGGGTCGATGAAGATGATCGCGAAGTCGGTTGCTTTCTCCACGAACAGACGGCCGCGCTCCTCGGCATCGCGCAGCGCACTCGCGGCGGTCTTTCGCTGCGTAATGTCGGAGAAGGCCCCCACCACGGCGACAGTAGCTCCGCTGGCATCGCGTACTGGTGATGCGCTGACCGACAGTACTCTCGTCTCGCCGGCCGGGCTCGTTACCTCGATCTCCTCATCAGTGATCACCTCATCGCGCGCGAGCGAACGTGCAAGCGGCCACTCCTCTGCCCGATACGCGCTGCCTCCCTCATGCCGGCCCTGGATGGCAGGCAAAGCGGGCGAGTCGCGCTCCTGCTGCGGTATCCGCCCTGCCACGTTCGGGAACAGAGCCTCCGCCCGACGATTTGCAAACATCAGGCGGCCAGAGGGAGCCTGCGAGATCAGGATGGCCATGGGCATTTGCTCCAACACCGCCTGCACACGCTCCTGGGCCGCAATGATCTCCTGCTCGGCGCGCTTGCGGGCACCCACGTCCACGAAGGTGATCACGACGCCTTCGATCCGATTCTCGGAAGTCCGGTAGGGAAGCGTCCGCCGCAAATACCAGCGGCCGCTGTGACTGCGAACCTCGCGCTCGACTGGAACCAGTCTCTGCAGCACGCTGCGCGCATCGGCCAGCAGGTTTTCGTCCGTGAATTTCTGCGCAAGATCCGTGATCCGCCGTCCGATATCCGACTCGAGCAGTTCCAACAGGTCGCTCACCGCCGGCGTGAAGCGCCGCACCCGGAAGTCGGAATCCAGGAACACGACCGCAATGTCCGTACTGCTGAGCAGGTTCGCCAGATCGTTGGTGGTCGCTTCCAGCTGCGCGATCTTCGTCTGCAGCTGGCTGTTGACCGTAGTCAGCTCTTCGTTGACCGACTGCAACTCCTCCTTGCCTGTCTCCAGCTCCTCGTTGCTGCTTTGCAGCTCTTCGTTAATCGAGATTGCTTCCTCGTTGGACGCTTTGAGCTCCTCGCTGGTCGCTTCGAAGGCTTCGATGGTGTTCTGCAACTCCCCCCGCAGCAGGCGGATCTCGGCGGCCGCCTCGCTCGCCGTCAATTCGTCCGGTTGTGCATCGGACCGCGCGTGGTCCGCAGCGTCCCTCTGAGGATGTTGACTTTGCGCGCGCGGACCTGAGACGAAGCGGAAACTGACCATGAAATATTCGGGCGACTTGCCTTGGATGACCGGCTCGGCCGTCACTTCGACACTGCGCAAGCTGCCCGGCGCCTCGCCCATCTACGCCTGGGCCTGGGATGGCTGGTTTTCGCGTGTGGCCGTGCGCAATGCCGTCCGCACCGCCATGCGCAGAGATGGCCGCACGAGC
>JAQGOF010000069.1 GCA_028293745.1 Gammaproteobacteria bacterium
CAGGACGTACACCTGATCGAAAAGCTGCAGCACTTCAACCGCGAACGCATTCCCGAGCGCGTGGTGCATGCAAAGGGTTCGGGTGCTTATGGCACATTCACCGTGACCCACGATCTTACGAAGTTCACGAAGGCCAGGTTGCTGGCGAATATCGGCAAGACCACTGAAGTCTTCATCCGTTTCTCCACCGTAGGCGGCGAGAAAGGCTCCGCCGACACCGAGCGCGATCCGCGCGGCTTCGCGATCAGGTTCTACACCGAGGAAGGCAACTGGGATCTCGTCGGCAACAACACCCCGATGTTCTTCATCCGCGACCCCATCAAGTTCCCCGACTTCATACACACGCAAAAGCGCAACCCCCAGGACAACATGAAGTCGCCCGCCATGATGTGGGACTTCTGGAGCCTGAACCCCGAGTCCCTTCATCAGGTCACCATGCTGTTCTCGGATCGCGGCACACCCGACGGATACCGCCATATGGACGGCTTCGGAAGCCACACCTACAGCATGATCAACTCCGCAGGCACCCGCGTCTTTTGCAAGTGGCACCTGAAGACCCAGCAGGGAATTCGCAACCTGCTGCCCGAAGATGCCGCGCGCCTGGCAGGAACCGATCCCGATCACGCCCAGCGTGATCTATTCAACGCCATCGCCGCGGGCAACTTCCCGCGCTGGAATGTGTTCGTTCAGATCATGACCGAGGCCGACGCCGCGCGTTACCACATCAACCCGTTCGACCTCACGAAGGTCTGGCCGCACAAGGACTACCCCCGGATCCCGGTCGGCGTGCTCGAGCTGAATCGCAACCCCGTGAACTATCACGCGGAGGTCGAACAGGCCGCCTTTTCGCCGGGCAACGTCGTACCGGGCTTGGGATTCTCCCCCGACAAGATGCTTCAGGGGCGGCTGTTCGCCTACCACGATGCCCAACTGTATCGCGTTGGAACGAATCACCAGTACCTGCCGGTGAATGCCGCCAGGTGCCCGGTGAATCATCAGCAGCGCGACGGTGCCATGAGCTTCAACGGCAACTTCGGATCGGCCCACAACTACGATCCGAGCACGGTTGCCGGCGCTCCCACGCAGAACCCTGCATACGCAGAGCCACCGTTACCACTACCTGCAGAACCAGCGGATAGGTATGACCACCGGGTGGATGAAGATTACTACTCACAGGCAGGGGCACTGTACCGGCTGATTCCCGCGGCCGAGAAGGATCGGCTCACGACCAACATTGCGCGTGCGATGCACGGCATCCCGGCGCACATCGTCGACAGACAACTGCAGCACTTCGCGAAGGCGGACCCAGAATACGGCCGTCAGGTCACCGAAAAGCTCCGCAAGCTGTCGGAGCGTTAACCCGTAACCAGGAGCGGGAGCCCCAAAAAAGGGCTCCCGCTGTGTCCGAAATTGCCCGCTCGATGTCCGGACTTGTGCCGACGCGCCGGTTATGCTGCCGGGAACGGCGGAATCGCACGGGAGCCGCGGATGAACAGACGGGATCTTTTGACTGCCGCCGCGGCTGCAGCGTTGGTGACCGCAGAAACCGCGCCTGTAAGGGCCGCCGCAGTCGGACGTGACGATGTCAGTCTGCACGGGAGCCTTCGTGCTGGGTCACGCAGGCCTCCTGTCCGGGCAAGCCGCAACCACTCATCACGAGTTTTACGACAGGTTCGCTGAAGCCTTTCCGGATGTGCAACTCAAGCGAGGAGTCCGGTTTGTTGAAAACGACAAGATCTCGACTGCAGGCGGACTGACATCCGGAATCGACTTGGCCCTACACGTGGTGGAGCGGTATTTCGGCGCGGATGCTGCGCAGCAAACCGCCTCGTTCATGGAACACGAAAGCAGCCGCTGGAAAGTCTGAGGCGCCGGGTTCCGCTTCACAACGCCGCGAAGCTCCTGGCGTCGGCATCCCACTTGGACGCCCTGTTCAACGCCTCCGGCACTTCCTCAGGCTGAGCTACAACTTCCCACATGCGAGCATGCCGCTCGTCCATGAATCGCTCCTCGATCGCACGCGCGAGCAACTCAATGAGCGGATCAAAGAATCCCCGCGTGTTGACCAACAGAATGGGATTCAAGTATAGCCCGAGCCGCTTCAACGTGATCGCCTCGAGCAGTTCCTCGAGCGTACCGCAGCCACCCGGTAACGCGATCGCCCCCTGGCTGCGAGTGAGCATCATGTGTTTGCGCACGCGCATATCCTCGACGAGCTCCAGCTCGGACAGGCCCGGATGCCCCCACTCCAGGTCAGCCATGAACCTCGGCAGGACGCCAACAACCCGGCCACCCTTACTCAAGGCTCCGTCTGCAAGCGCACCCATCGATCCCCGTGCGCCGCCGCCATAGACGACCTCGAGTCCCACTCCCGCCAGGACAGCCCCGAGCCGGAATGCGACTTCCCGATACTCAGGGTGAGAAGTCCGGCTCGAGGCGCAGTAAACGCATACGGCACGTCGGGGCTGCGGTTCGCTGGTGGTATTCATTTGAGCGCGCACTCCTGCGATCATGATCGCATGGATGCACCTGCCCGTCCCACTGGTACGACTCCGCCGCGCCCCTGGCGCCTTCGCGATGTGCTCCGCTCCCTTGGAGGCGGCCCAGGTTACGACGGGCCGCCGTCCGACCACTTCGACGGTTACCGGTTTTTCAACCCGGACGCGCGAACAGGTCGCTCCTTCGGCGATTTCCTACGCTGGCAGAGGACACGGCAGCGCAAGCCGTGGCCCGAGTGGGTAGAAAATCGGGCCCAACCCGCATTGCCCGCGCACCTTGCGCCCGGCCAAGTTGCACTGACATTTATCAACCACATTACGTTTCTGCTGCAGTTCCGCGGCCTCAACGTGCTGACCGATCCCGTTTATTCGCAGCGCGTCAGTCCCTTTCGCAGTCTGGGCCCCAAGCGCGTGCGCGATCCCGGCCTGCCGTTCGAGGATCTGCCACCCATTCACCTGGTGCTCGTGACACACAATCACTATGACCACCTGGATATCGAGACGCTCCTGCGGCTGCAGCAGACACACTCACCGCGATTTGTAACCAGTCTCGGCAACCGTGCCTTCCTGGAGCAATTTGGCCTCCGCGCGGTGGAAGATCTGGACTGGTGGCAAAGCGTCGGGATCCCGGGCGCAAGTCACGACGTGGGTACGGCCAAAATAACCCTGACACCGGCACAACATTGGTCTAGCCGCCGGCCGCGCAACCGCAATCGCACTCTATGGGGTGGATTCATGGTCAGCGCGAGCGGCCGCCAGGTCTATTTTGCAGGCGACACCGGCTACGGCAGCCATTTTCGCGCTGTGCGCGAGCGATTCGGCCGCGTTGATGTTGCGCTCCTGCCCATTGGAGCCTACGAGCCCCGCTGGTTCATGCGTGACCAACACATGAATCCCGAAGATGCGGTTCGCGCTCATCTCGATCTCGATGCAAAGGTTTCAGTCGGCACGCATTTCGGCTGCTTTCAGCTCACCGACGAAGGAATCGACGACCCCCCGCTCGAGCTTGCGGCTGCTCGCGAACGGCACGGTGTCCTGCCAGCCGCGTTCCAGGTCCTGGAGACCGGGGAGACACGCGTGCTCGAAGGTCAGGGCGAGGCTTTCAGCTCCAACATTTCGAGCAACTCGCCGATCAGCGCGGGGCCGCGATAGATCAGCCCCGTGTAGAGCTGCAACAGGTCAGCGCCAGCCGCCCGGGTCTCAACAGCCTGCCCGGCCGACACGATACCCCCCACTCCGACAATCGGGAAGGTCGCGCCCAGCACGGCGCGCAGAGCACGCAGCACCGCAACACTCCGAGAATGCAACGGGCGCCCGCTCAACCCACCAGCCTCGGTCGCATGCGCCGATTTGAGTGAAGCGGGCCGCGAAACCGTGGTGTTGGTTGCGACGATTCCATCCACCGGCAGCCCGGCCAGCTGCCGCGCGACACCCGCCACTTCCAAAGCACTCAAATCCGGCGACAACTTCACCAGCAACGGCACCCTTTTGGCATGCACCGGTTGCAGTTGCTCACGCAGATCCGCGAGCTCCAGCAGGAGGGGCCGTAACGCGGCAGGATCCTGCAGCCCGCGCAGCCCCGGCGTGTTGGGCGAAGAGACATTGATCGTCACGTAGTCAGCAACAGCGTACACAGTGCGCAGGCAGTCCGCATAGTCCTTGGCGGAATCCTCCAGCGGCGTATCGAAATTCTTCCCGATATTGACCCCGCAGATGCCTTTGTAGCGCCGCGCTTGCAGGCGGCGCGCAGCGGCGGCGGCACCCTCATTGTTGAATCCCAGCCGATTGATCAGCGCCTCATCCGCGGGAAGACGGAAGAGATTCGGGCGCGGATTACCCGGTTGAGGCCGCGGTGTCACGGTCCCCACTTCGATGAAGCCAAAGCCCAGCCGGCCCAGCGCGTCGATGTCGCGCGCGTTCTTGTCGAATCCAGCCGCAAGCCCGACCCGGTTGGGGAAATGCAGTCCCATGAGATCGACGTCCGACTGCACGGCAGCAGCGCCAGGCTGCCGATGAGCCGACTCACCACCCCCCGATGCGCCACCCGTGCGCAGAGGCTCCCCCGCGCCAGCCCCAAACCGCTCCAACTCATCCCGCGCGAACAGATTCCGCAAGCGCAACGCCGCGAGCGCAACCGCCTGCGCACGGTGCGGATCGAGACTGAACAGCCACGGCCGGATCAGGCCATATAACAGCCTGTCGCGGCCGCTCAGGTCTTCGTCGCCTTCGCCGCCGCAAGATCAAACGGCAGTTTGTGCAGCTTGATCCCCGTCGCCGCACGCACCGCGTTGGCAACAGCAGGCGCAATCGGAGGCGTGCCAGGCTCGCCGACTCCCGTCGGAGGATTCGTCGAGGGCAGAATATGAATCTCGATCACCGGCGGCATTTCGTTGATGCGCAACACCCGGTACTGGTGGAAATTCGTCTGATCGACACGCCCATCGGTCAGCGAGATCTTGCCGTACAGCGCTGCAGAGAGCCCATACCCTATGCAACTCTGCATCTGTGCGCGGACCACATCCGGGGTCACCGCGATCCCGCAATCCACCGCGGTCACAACTCGATCCACTTTGATGGTGCCGTCGTTCACCGTCACTTCGACGGCATGTGCGACGACAGAGTTGAAAGATTCGTGAACAGCAATTCCGCGCCCGCGGCGCGCGCCCTTGGGCCCCGCCTGTCCGTTGGCGAACGGCTTGTCCCATCCCGCCTTCTCTGCAGCCAACTTGAGTACGGCCGCTTGTCGCGGATGTTTCTCCAACAGCGATAAACGGTACGCGACCGGATCCTTTCCCGCCGCCTCCGCCAACTCGTCGATGAGGACTTCCTTGACGAACGCAGTGTGCGTGTGCCCGACGGAACGCCACCAGAGGATGGGCACGCCTACTTTCGCCTGCGTCCACGTTACATGAGCGTTCTCGACGTCGTACTGCTCAGCGGTACCGCCTTCGACGGAGGTCGGGTCGACTCCGTCCTTGATCATGCCGGCCATAGGAGTGCCCGCCATGATCGATTGATTCACCACATCCTGCTTCAGCGCAATCAGCTTGCCGTCCTGGCTCAGCCCGGCAATGACGTGGTGATACGTTGCCGGCCGGTAGCGGCCACCCGTGATGTCATCTTCCCGGGTCCAGATCAGCCTGACGGGGTACTTGCCGCCCGTCGCCTTCGCAATGGATACGGCCTCGACAATGTAATCCGATTCTGCATTGGCGCGGCGCCCGAATGTCCCACCAGCCGCGAGTGTGTAGATGACAACCTGTTCCGGCTTCAAGCCGGACGCCTGCGCAGCGTTTGCCTGATCAATGGTATGGAACTGACATCCAGCCCACACCTCGCACTTGTCGGCACTCAGGCGGGCTACAGCGGTGAGCGGCTCCATGGGAGCATGCGCGAGGTACGGGAATTCAAACTCGACATCGATGACCTTCGCGGCCTTCTTCAGGGTAGCGTCCGCATCGCCGCGGTTCTCGACCTTGACCGCCTCGGCACCGCCACTCAACTGCCGGTACTCCTTGAAGATCGCATCCGTTCCGCGCTTCTCGGCCCCGGACTCGTCCCAGGACACCTTCAGAGCCTCGCGTCCCTTCTTTGCCGCCCAGGTATCGCGGGCCACCACCGCAACGCCGCGTGGAATCTGCACAACATCCACAACTCCCGGAACCGCCTTCGCCGCCGCCGAGTCGATCGACTGCACCTTCGCGCCGAAACGCGGCGGGCGCAGCACGAGTGCGGTCATCATGTCAGGCAGCATCACATCAATGGCGAATTGCTGCGTGCCCGTGGACTTCGAATGACTGTCGAGGCGCGGCAGCTTCTTCTCGCTGCCGATGAGCTTGAACTGGCTTGGGTCCTTGAGCTTGACCTCGGCAGGCAGGGAAAGCTTTCCCGCCGCTGCCGCAAGCTCGCCGAACGTGGCTTTCTTGCCCGACTTGTGCGAGACGACGCCGTCGCTCACCGTGATCTCGGAGGCTGGCACCTTCCAACGGTTCGCCGCAGCTTGAACCAACATCGCACGGGCGTACGCGCCCGCGTGACGAAGCTGGTCCCACGAGTTGGCCATCGAGGTCGAGCCCCCGGTGCCCTGCACGTTACCTTTCGGCCCGAAAGCAAAGTTGCCGTACGTGGGTACCTTCGCGGGCGAACTCTCTGCCCGCATCTGACCCCAGGACGCATCGAGCTCCTCGGCCACCACAGCGGGCAGCCCGGTCCAGACGCCCTGTCCGGCCTCGACATGCTTGCAGATCACCGTGACAGTGTTGTCCGGATCGATTCGTACGAACGGCGTCGAAAAATCCCCCGGCGTGCCTTCGATACCCAACACCGTGAGTCCCGATTTCTTCGCCGCCGAGGCCGGAATGATCGCGCCGAGAGTCAACCCGGACCCGGCGATCGTCGTAAACCGCAGAAAAGCCCGACGGGTTATGCCCAGCCGTGCCAAGGGGGGCCACGTCGCCAATGAGTCTTCGATATTGCGCAAGTCCATGTCGTGGGACTCCTCGTTTTGTAGAAGGTCCGGGCTACGTAGCCTGGGGGGCGCAGCCTGCGGGCCTTGCTGAGTCAGCTCTTCGCCTGAGACGCCGGCAGCGAATCTGCCGCTTGATGGATGGCTGCACGAATCCGCGCATACGTGGCGCAGCGGCAGATGTTGCCGGCCATCGCGGCATCGATATCCGCATCGGTCGGCTTGGAATTACGCGCCAGC
Source organism: Gammaproteobacteria bacterium (assembly GCA_028293745.1). Taxonomy (GTDB): domain Bacteria; phylum Pseudomonadota; class Gammaproteobacteria; order Steroidobacterales; family Steroidobacteraceae; genus 13-2-20CM-66-19. The sequence goes on from JAQGOF010000069.1 coordinate 7,204, forward strand.
AACGCCGAAGCGGACATGACCTGACCGCTCTGGCAATAGCCACACTGCGGCACATCGAGGCCGACCCAGGCCGTCTGCACCGCCTTGCCGGCGACACTGGACAACCCCTCAATCGTAGTCACGCTCTTGCCGGCCACCGCCGAAATCGGGGTTACGCAGGAGCGGGTTGGTTGACCGTCGATGTGGACCGTGCAGGCGCCGCAGAGCGCCATACCACAGCCGAACTTGGTACCCGTGAGCCTCAGATGGTCGCGGATAGCCCACAAAAGGGGCATTTCCGGGTCCACATCGAGCTCCTGGGGCTGGTTATTCACCGTCAATTTGATCGCCATAACGGCTCCGGATCGTCAGACCTGAGGAACTTGATCACCATTATTCGCAAACGTTTTCAGCCTGCGCTATGTGCCGGAAGAGGGAGAGCTCCCCGCGGCAGCCGCCTGCTCGCGCGGATGCGGCGCCAGCCGATATCGATCGAACCAGGCGAGAATCGCACTCGCCTTCGCAGCTGACTGTGAGGGCCGCGCCGCAAGGCCGCCGTGCGAGGCCCCCGGAACCTTTACGAGTGCCGTAGGCACACCGCGAAGCTGAAGCGCCTCGTAATACTGCTCCGAGTCGCTTACGGGCGTACGGTAGTCCTCTCCGCCAACGACTACCAGAGTTGGCGTAGTGACGTTCCCTACGAGCGACAATGGAGAGTGCTTCCAATAGCCCTCCGGGTCTTCCCACGGGAGCTTGCCGAACCAATACTTCGGGACGTAAGTCGCAATGTCGGTGGTCAGTGCGAAGCTCCCCCAGTTGATCACCGGTTTCTGCGTTGCGGCGGCCCGGAATCGGTGCGTGCGGCCCACGATCCAGGCTGTCAGCACGCCGCCTCCGGAGCCTCCGGTCACATACAACTGGTCCGGGTTGACCGAGCCCCTGGCGATCGCGGCATCCACGGCGCTCATGAGATCGTCATAGTCGTGACTCGGATAGTCGTGCTGGATGAGATTTGCAAACTCTTCCCCATACGAGGTCGAGCCACGCGGGTTGGTGTAAAGAACCAGGTAGCCCGCGGCGGCATACAATTGATCGTCCGTCGAGAAGACCGGGCCGTAGCTTGCATACGGGCCACCGTGGATCTCGAGAATCAACGGGTACTTCCTGCTGGCGTCAAAGTTGGGCGGAGTCACCAGCCATGAGTCAATGGGGCGCTTGTCCACTGAGGAGCTCACCGCCAACGGCTGCACGGAGGCGAGTTTCCTGATGGCGAACAAGTCATCATTGAGCCGGGTCAGGCGTGTCAACCGCGTGCTGCGCGCAATGGACAGGTCCGGAGGATGATCCGTAGCGCCACCCGTAAACGCGACGATGCCGTTGGAGGAGACCGTGAACTCTCCTCCCGTGTAAGGCCGATCCAATCCCGGCCCGGCGAGCCCCTCCGCGATCTGTTGCAAATGACCGTCGAGGGTCAGGCGAGCGACTCGCGTCACCGCATTGTCTGTGTATTGCACATACAGGCTGCGACCATCAGCTGCCCACTGCGCGTCCTCGATCGACCGGTCGAGTTGATCACTGATCGAGCGGGCGTTGCGCCCGTCCCGGTCCATGACATAGAGATGGACGTTCTGATACCCGAGCAGGTGATCATCGAAACCGAGGTAGGCAATCTTCCTGCCATCAGGTGACATCCGCGGCGCCCGGTCGGGACCAACACGATGGGTCAGCGGCGTCACCACTGCATCCGCAACGGAGACCTGATAGATTTCTGAATTGACCGGATCGCGCTGCCATCCATCGGTCCGGTTGCCACTCAACAGAACATATCGGCCGTCGGGCGTCCACGACACCGGCCCTTCCTCGTTGAATGCACCAAACGTGAGCTGACGAGGAAACCCACCCTCCGCGGAAACAACGAATGCATGGGTGTAGCCGGGTTTCAGATACCCCTCTCCATCCGCGCGGTATTTGACGTCGGTGATGACCGTGAGCGGCTCCGCCCAGTTAGCCCCTTCAGGCCTGGAAGGAGATGTTCCCAAGTTGGTCTTCTCGTCCGCCGTCATCATGATGAATGCGATTGACCGGCCATCCGGCGCCCACTGAAGGTCTTCGGGCGTCTCCGTCAGGTCGGTGATGCGGGCCGCCTGCTCGGTCTGCATCCAGCGGACATACAGCTGCGAGTGGCCACCTTCGCTGGCGACGTATGCGAGGCGCTTGCCATCAGGTGACCAGCGCGGCGAATAACTCGACCCGGCCCCTGTTGCGAGCGGCGTCTGCGCCCCCGTGTCGGCATCCACGACCCAGATCGATCGCCTCGGCCGGTCCGTCATGATGTCGTATGAGACGCGAACATAGGCGATCGCGTGGCCATCGGGCCGGATCTGCGGATCGGTCACACATTGCAGGCTGAACAGGTCCTTGCCTTCGAACACATGGGAGGGTGATTCGGCAGGGGCGGCGTAGACAGCCCCGGCCGCGACCAGAGCAACCAAGGCAAATGGAACGAAGCGCATTGGAGATTCCCTTCGGTTCGAGAACGAACGAAGGAGCGATTATAGGGCCCCGGGCTCATGCCGTAGAGGTCTGTCGTACGCGCCGGGCGGCCAGGCCGCGGATCAGCAACTCCCGCGGCAGACGACCAATTGGCCTGCCGGCGGAGAGCTCTAACTTCAATCTGCGCTCTAGCTCCCCGCCTCAGCCACCTTTCCAAAACGCCGCTGCCGCGCCGCGTAGTAATCCAGGGCGGCCCGCAAGCCCGACTCACCAAACTCGGGCCACATGCAATCAGCAAAGAAGAGCTCGGCATACGCACATTGCCAGAGCAGGAAGTCGCTCAGCCGCTTTTCGGCCCCGGTGCGAATGAGCAGGTCCACCGCGCCGGCCGGCGCCGCCGAGTGGTCCACTTCGTCCAGCAGCTCCTGGAACCGGTTGGAATCGACATCGAGGTCCGCGCCCGCCCGGCGGGCGGCTTCGACGATGCTGTATTGAGCCGAATAGTCCACGGCAATCCGCAGGTGCATCCCCGTACAGGACGCCGTGAGCCGCTCGCTCTGTTCGATTGCATGCACCAGGCTCTGACTCAGCCGGTCGCGTCGGCCGATGATGTTGATCCGGATCGACTGCTCGATACAACGCCCCGTCTCTGTCATCAGATAGCGGCGCAGCAACCGCATGAGAGCTGCAACTTCCGTATTCGGCCGCCCCCAGTTGTCTGCAGAGAACGCGTACAGCGTGAGCGCACGAATGCCTGCGCGAGCGGCGGTTTCGACCACCTCGTTGACGGCCTTCGCGCCTTCGATGTGTCCGGCCGTGCGTGGCAAGCCCCGGCGCTGAGCCCAGCGCCCATTTCCATCCATGATGATGGCGACGTGCAGGTTATACATTGACAAGTACTTTGTTTTGCAAAGTTGAAAGGCACGCAGCTGACGCCGCCTGCAGTATTCACGCCCTGCGCGTCGCCTTGATGACAGCTTCGATGTGTTCCAGGTAGCGGTACAACGCCTTGCGGCCCACGGCCGTCAGGCGATATTCGGATTTGGGCCGCCGCCCTTCGAACGACTTGGAGCAGGCAATGTAGCCGGCTTCCTCGAGCTTGCGCGCGTGCGCGCTCAGGTTTCCGTCACTCACTTCAAACAGTGCCTTGAGCTCGTTGAACGTGAGCTGCTCATTGACCGCCAGGGCACTCATGATCCCGAGGCGCACGCGCTCGTAGACCAGCCGGTCGAAGCGCGCATCCTCGCTGGTGCGGGCCGCGACCGGTACGGAAAACGGCTTGGCCGGCGATTGCCGCGTAACTGTCTCCTCGCGCCTCGCAAGCGTTGGCTTGTGGGTTGCCGCCTTATTCGACACGGTCGGTACGCCCGATCAAAACGCCGAACAACAGGTGCAGCGCACCGAAGCCCAGGCCCAGCGTGTAGTTATGCCAGCGGACCGGCAACTGAAAGGCAATCAGGCCGTAAACAACGAACAACGCGCCCATCAACATGATCAGGCGCATCATCGCCGCACTCGTCATCATGCTCGCCGACAAGACTGCACATCCATACAGCAACAGCCACATGCCCGGAATGAGAGACGTGAGCCCTTCCTGCCAGAACACGCCCGTCAGAACCGCACCCGCCAGCAACGCGGGACACAGCGACAGGACGAATTTCCGCGCCGGCCCCCTGTAGAGCATGAAGCCCCGCGCCGGTTGCCGGGCAATGAGCAGCACGCCGAGCGCCGAAGCGGCCATGGCCGCTATCAGCCAGATCTCCAGCCAGTAAGAGGCGAGACCCGGGACGGAGGCCACGAGCGTTGCCATGAGGCCGACCACGCCCATCGCGATCCCCGCGATGCCCGGCACGGCAAATGCCCCTGCCGCCTCAATCGAGGAACGGATGTAGTTGAGCGTTCCGAGAGCATGACTGTCGATGGCAACAGTATTGTTCGGTCGTGGGTTGTTCACTTAGGACCCGCGCGTTGTTGTCGCCAGACTCTAGGGGTAGGTCATTGGAGCGTCAAGTACTTTGCATTACGGAGTGAAAGCCGGTCAGCCAATCGGTCCCTGCGGCGTTCCAGGACACTGTGATGACATGAATCATGGATTGGCGTCCCTTTTGAATCAGTAGCTTACGAGACACTCACTGTCATCGTTTCGGGGCACTTCAATGAAACACGGAGCCTGCGGCAAGTTCGGTGCCTTGATCATGCTCTGCTCTGCAGCCCTGCCAGCAGGGGCATCGGGCAGCCAGCCGTCGCGCGAGGACATTCAATGGCTGGAGCGTGTCACCTACGGCCCAACCACGGCCACCGTGGATGAATATCTCAAGCTCGGCCGGCGGCGCTTCCTGAGCGGGCAACTCCATCCCAAGGACGTGCGCTTGCCGCAGCCAGCGGCCGCCCAGATAGATGCGCTGGAGATTTCCCACCACAGCACCGCGGAGTTGTTGGCCACGGTCTCCAGGGAGCAGCAACGTATAAACGCCCTGACAGACGAGACGCAGAAGCAAACAGACCGCAAGGCACTCAACGACAGAGGGAACAAACTCGCCTACGAGGCTGCACGCAGTGAAATCCTGCGTGCGCTCTACTCGCCGGCCCAACTGCAAGAGCAGATGACCTGGTTTTGGTTGATCCATTTCAGCGTTTTTCAGTACAAGGCCAACGACGCCTGGTTGGTTGGAGATTACGCTGACAATGCCATCCGGCCACACGCCCTCGGCCATTTCCGCGATCTCGTCATGGCAACGCTCACCCATCCGGCGATGCTGCAATATCTCGACAATGCGCAGAACGCTGCGGGCCACATCAATGAGAATTACGCTCGCGAGCTGATGGAGCTGCACACCCTCGGCGTGGGCTCCGGCTATACCCAACAGGACATCCAGGAGCTGGCAAGAGTACTGACCGGGGTCGGCGTCAACCCGTCAGGCAATGAGCCCAGGCTCAAACCGGAATGGCAGCGGCTATACCGCCATCAAGGTGCATTCGAGTTCAATCCAGCGCGCCACGACTTTGGCGCCAGGACACTGTTGGGGCAGCATATCGACGGCGGCGGCTTCAACGAAGTGGAGCAGGCGGTTGACCTGTTGGTCTCACAGCCTGCATGTGCTCAATTCGTTGCACGCAAGGTTGCGATCTACTTCGTCGCGGATGATCCGCCACGTTCGCTCACGGATCGAATGGCCAAAACTTTTCAGAAGACCCACGGCGATATGGCCGACGTCCTGGAGACGCTCTTCAAGTCGCGTGAATTTCAAGCATCCCTTGGCTCCAAATTCAAGGACCCGATGCACTACGTGATATCCACCGTGCGTCTGGCATATGACGGTAAGCCCATCGTCAACACCCATCCGGTAGTGAATTGGCTCAATGCTCTGGGCGAGGCGCCGTTTGGACGACAGACACCTGACGGCTATCCGCTCACTGAAGGCGGCTGGGCAAGCTCGGGACAGATCAGCCGGCGTTTTGAGATCGCACGGGCAATCGGCAGCGGCAGCGGTGGCCTGTTCGACCCTGAGGACGGCACTCCAGCCAAGACGACCGGATTTCCACAGCTCTCGAACCGACTGTATTTCTCCGCTGTTGAGCCGTTTTTGTCAGCGAACGCCCGCACCGCGCTGGATCGCGCCGGCTCCCAACTCGAGTGGAATACGTTCCTGCTCGCGTCACCTGATTTCAACTATCGGTGAGTACCCGTTATGCAACGTCGTAACTTCCTGCGAATGATGGCTCTGGCCGCGCCAGCGCTGACCCTGACTGGAAGAGTATTTGCCGCCCCGCCAGGTTCGCCGCGCTTTCTGCTGGTCTTCCTGCGAGGTGGATACGATTGCGCCAATGTGGTCGTACCCTACTCCAGCTCCTACTACTACGAGACTCGGCCCAACATCGCCATACCGAAGCCGACCGGCCAGGAGGGGGATGGCGCGGTTGCCTTGGATTCGGACTGGTCACTGGCTCCGGCCCTGCGCTCCTCGATCGCCCCCCTGTATGCGCGCCGCGAGGCCTTGTTCATTCCGTTTGCGGGTACGGATGACCTGTCCCGCAGTCATTTTGAGACCCAGGACAGTATTGAGCTGGGGCAGCCCTTGCAGGGGTCGCACGACCTGCGATCAGGTTTTCTGTCGCGGCTGGCAGCAGTCCTGAACGGCTCCGCGCCGATCGCGTTCACAGACTCGTTGCCAGTCTGCTTCCGCGGCGATTCCGATATCCCCAACATCTCTCTGAAGGGTGTCGGCAAGCCAGTGTTCGACACCCGCCAGGCCTCCATTCTCGCTGACATGTATGCAGGCCATCACCTGCAGCAGGAGATCCAGGATGGCCTGGAGCTACGCCAGGAGGTAGGGCATGTCATGGAAGAGGAAATGAAGGAGGCCAACAAGGATGCGATCACACCCAAGGGCTTCGAGCTCGAGGCTCGCCGGGTGGGACGGCTCATGCGCGAGCAGTATCGCGTCGGGTTTATTGACGTCGGTGGTTGGGATACGCACGTCAACCAGGGTTCCGCTCAGGGTGCCCTGGCCAGTAACGTGGACAGCCTCGGCAAAGGACTCGCCGCGCTGTCGCAGGAGCTTGGTGGAGAGTGGCGCAATACCGTCGTCGCGGTTGTCTCCGAGTTCGGGCGAACCTTTCGCGAAAACGGTAACAAGGGAACCGACCACGGTCACGGCTCGGTTTACTGGATTCTCGGCGGCAGCCTCAACGGCGGACGAATCGCCGGCGAGCAGACCAAGGTTGAGCGTGCGAACCTGTTCCAGGACCGCGACTATCCCGTTCTCAATGAGTATCGCACCGTACTCGGCGGACTATTTAAGTCACTGTGGGGGCTCTCATCCGATCAACTACAGCGCGTGTTCCCGGCGTCCACACCCGTTGATCTGAACCTGGTGTGATCGCTCGGGGAGGCACTCCCACGGCGACCCACATGATCAAGGCCCAGCCACCCGGCGCTGCAGCGCCTGTTCGAGCTGATCAATCAACCCGTGAGTACCCCGCTCCCTCCCCCGCACGTCGTCATAGCCGTCGAGAAAGACACCTTGCTCGGTGATGATGAGCCCAGTCCCGCCCTTGCGCTCCTCGAACTCGATGGTTGCAAGCGAGATGGAGATCCGGACATCGTCGGTATGCATCTCGTAAACGTACACGATCCGCTCATTCGGCACGATCTCGTAATAGCGTGCATCGAACGAACTGGTCGTGCCGTCGGGCCGGCGGCCCTTGACCCGTTCGCGCCCACCGACGCGAAAATCAAGCTCGCGATGCTGTAACTCCCAGCCGCTGGGACCCACAAACCACTGCGACTTGGCCTCCGCACTCGTCCAGGCGGCATATACGAGCTCACGCTTGAAAGCGAAGGCGCGATCGATGACGAAGGTGTCATGAGCCGTAGATCGTTTGGTCATAGTCAATTCTCACCCGGGAAACATCGCCAGGTACGGTTGCGCTTCAGCGAGTGCACGCGCATACGACGGACGCTTCTTCAAGCGATCCAGATAAGCGCTGACATGCGGAAACTCATTCGCGAGCGGCATCATCAGGTTGGTAAAAAAGAGGGGCGGCGCAGCCGCGCAATCCGCCATCGAGAAGTGATCTCCAACAGCCCAACGCCTCGTAGCCATTTCGTCGTTCGCGACACGCAGGGCCGTCCGCATGTGTTCCCGTGCCTGCTCCACACCCAACGGATCACGGCAATCGGCGGGCCGCAACTTGTCAGCAACGACCTTCTGCATCGGCTCGTGCAGGTGCAGATCGTAGAACCGGTCGGCCGATCGCACCTGTACCGCAAGCTCCGGATCATCCGGAATCAACTTCTCCGGTCCCGGATAGTGCTGCGCCAGGTACTCGATGATCACGGTTGATTCAGGGACGGTTCGGCCGCGAGCCTCGTCGCGCAGCACCGGAAACCTGGCGAGCGGCCACAACTTCTTGAGTTCCTCACGCGCAACCGGATCGCCGAGATTGACGATGTGCGGCACGAACGGAATCGAGTTCTCGTACAACGCGATGAGGACTTTGTGGCAGAAGGACGAGAGTGGATGCAGGTAGAGAGTGAGTGGCATTGTCCGGTCCTCAGGATGTTGGAGCGTCTGATTTCTTGCGCCCGCGCTTCTTCGGCGTACCTTTCGCGTGCAACTCATGCAGGTAGGCGTCGAGCCGATCCAGCCGGTGCTCCCAGTGTTGCCGATAGCCGTCGATCCAACGCGCGGCGTCCTTCAACGGCTCCGCCTTCAATCGGCACGGCCGCCACTGCGCCTCCCGCCCGCGCGCGATCAGTCCCGCGCGCTCCAGCACTTTCAGGTGCTTGGAGATGGCTGGCAGGCTCATGTCGAACGGCCTGGCAAGCTCGCTGACCGAAGTCTCCCCGGTTGCAACCCGCGCGAGAATCGCCCGCCGCGTGGGATCGGCCAGCGCCGCGAAGGTCGCGCTCAGACGATCGGCTGTCATGCTGTAAACCCTTCGGTTAATTAACCGATCGGTAAACTACAACAGGACACGCCGGCCCGCAAGCACCTCAGCTGAACTTAAAACGCGCTCTTCACCACGCCACCATCCACCCGCAAGGCAGCCCCGGTGACTGCAGAGGCAAGCGGACTCGCCACATAGGCCACGAACGATCCAACCTCCTCCGGCGTGATGAACCGCTTCAGGAGCGACGTCGGGCGCACATGCTCGAAGAATTCCTTCTCGATCTGCGTGAACGTCTTGTTCTGCGCCTTCGCCATCGATTCGACGAAATCGTCGACGCCGCGCGACTTCGTGGGCCCCGGTAGCACGGAGTTGACAGTGATCCTCGTACTCGCCAGCGATTCGGCCAGTCCGCGCGCCACGGCGATCTGAGCCGTCTTCGTCACGCCGTAATGAATCATCTCAGCCGGAATCTGGATCCCGCTCTCGCTCGAAATGAAAATGATCCGGCCCCAGTCACGCCGTTTCATGCCGGGCAGGAATGCGCGCGCAAGGCGTACCCCCGACAGAACGTTCACGTCAAAGAACCGCCTCCAGTCCTCGTCCGGAATCTCCTCAAACGGCTTGGGCTCGAAGATACCCAGGTTGTTGACCAGTATGTCCACGCTCGGATACTTCCGGGCGAGCGCCGCAGCTTGCTCGGCGCTGCTCAAGTCACCCGCGAAGCCCAGGGCGCCCTCGCCTATTTTGGCCACCGCCTCCGAAACTGCCGCCTGTGTACGTCCGTTGACGACCACACGTGCTCCTTCTCGGGCCAGTGCTTCAGCGATCGCGTACCCGATACCGGCGGTGCTTCCAGTAACGACCGCGAGCTTGTCTTTCAGTTGAAGATCCATCGTTCTCTCCCAGGCTCTAAACTATGAATTCTGGGAGTGACCACATGAATGCTCAAGACGCAATCGTGCCGTTTACGGCAGTGTTGATGCTCGGGCTGATCTGGATCCGCACGCGTATCCAGTATTCCCGCCCGGGCACCGGCCCATTGAAGCTGCAGCGGGCTGGCCGAATCTACTTCGGCGCCGCCCTGGCTCTGCTGGCCATCGGCTGGTTTGTCGCGCCCGTGCTCGGCAGAACGTTTTGGCCGGTGCCCGGCGTCACGCCGACATTGATGCGAGTCGTGTGGTGCCTGGCGACCTACTATGTCTTCATCGCGGTCCATCGTGCGATGAAGAGGCGCGGCGCGGCGGTATTCGAGCCACAGGCAGACCCGCTCGTCTAGAAGCTTGTAGAAGCTTGGCGCCAACCTCGACCGCGTCCGCCGGCAGGAATACTCATTGCGGCTCAAAGGGACCCAGCAAGACGCAGGAGTCCGGTCATGAAAAGAGTCGGTTACATTGCGATCGCGGTGAGTTTAACCTTGGCCAGCGCAATGGCAGCGCAGGCGCAATCGGGAGGCGCGGGCGCATCGGGAGGTGCCTCGGGCGCAACCGGCGCGGGTGCGGCTACGTCCGGCGCAGCGCCACGGTCATCATCTCCAAGTTCCCCGTCGACATCGACGAGCCCGTCAACTTCGAGTCCGCCCACATCGACGAGCCCCTCGACATCAGACCCTTCGGCATCGAGTCCTTCGGCATCGAGTCCTTCGGCATCGAGTCCCTCGACATCGACCAGTCCTTCTTCCTCGCCATCATCCACCACCACGCCCCCAACATCACCAACAACACCCAACTCGCCGTCGAGCACGTCGCCGACGACGCCAGGCTCACCAAACTCGAGCACTCCGGGTAACTCGAACAGTTCGTCGAGTTCCCCGAACAGCTCCACCCCTCCACCGAGCACGCCGAGGAAATAAGGTGCTCTTCGCGACGCGCAAGCGCCCGTCTCTCCAGCCGCCGGGGTTCCTTGGAGTTCTCCATGGACGGGAACGACCCCGCCGGCTCGAGTCATTAGCCTACTCCTCTACGATCCAACCCCGGCGGCGCGCGGCGTTGAGGAACTCGCGCACGTCCACAGCGAAGCTGTCGTCTTTGGCCCGAGGCAAAATACGCGCAATGATCTGCTCACGCGTCAGAGTGCCATCGCACAGCGCCAATATGGCGGCCGCGCTCTCATTGAGCTGCACGATGCCCGCGGGACCGGTCAGGAAATGGCCGTCTCCCACGGAATCCTTCTGCAACTGACGTCCCGCAGCGAGCCGAACCCTGCTCCCCCGGGACACTGGTTTGTCCTTCATGACCTGGCTCCGCCACGCGCGGGATTGTTTCCGTCACAAAACAGCCTGCAGCGAACGGCAAACTTTCGCGACAGTGCTTCGCGTCAGCCGTTCGTGCAAGGTCCGGGCCAGAGGTAGGGAGAGATCCTTCAGCCGCCGTGCGCCAGTGGGATGGCGTGACGTTTCATCCGTCGATACAGCGTGTTGCGGCTCATGCCGAGCTGGGCCGCCACGCGGGTCATGTTCCCGTGGCATTCCGCGATCACGCGGACCAGCGCCGCCCGCTCGGCGGCCTTCAAGGGGTTCACGGGCGATGGTGACTCGTTGGAGCCTGCAAGCGGGCCTTGCATCAATGCAGGCATCGAGCCCGCACCGCTGTTGGAATCCGCCTCGCGAATCTCGCGCGGCAGATCGATTCCGCGGACCACGCCGCCTTCGCAGATCGCCAGCGCCGTTCGAATGACATTGCGCAGCTCGCGCACATTGCCCGGCCACGGATAGGAAACCAGGCGTTGCAACGCGTCCATCTCGATCGCAGCGGGCCTGCCGTTTCCGGTCTCCGCCGCAAGGGCATGATGAATCACACGCTCCTTATCGACACGATCGCGCAGCGCGGGCAGCTCGAGCGTAATGCCGTTTAGCCGGTAGTAAAGGTCTTCGCGGAATGTGCCATTGGCAATCATTTCCCGCAGGTTGCGGTGGGAAGCGGCGAGCACGTGCAGATCAACCTTGATTGCAGTCTCGCTGCCCAGAGGCACGATCTCCTGCTCCTCCAACACCCGCAACAGCCGTGTCTGCAGCGTCAGCGGCATATCGCCGATCTCATCGAGAAACAAGGTTCCGCCGGCTGACTGAAGTATCTTGCCGCGCATGCCCTCCTTGCGCGCGCCCGTAAACGCCCCGGGTTTGTAACCAAACAGCTCGCTTTCGATCAGGGTCTCCGGAATCGCCGCGCAGTTCACGGCAACGAACGGCCGCTCCGCGCGCCGGCTAACGAGGTGCATCGCGTGAGCAAACGCCTCTTTTCCCGAGCCTGTCGGTCCCTGGATGAGCACGGACACACCGGAATCAGCAATGCGGTAGGCGCTACGCACGTTGCGCAGCATATGCGGGTCCTCGCCCGCCAGATCCTCCAGGGTGAGTGCGTGTTGTGATGCCCGGTACGTGGCCAGAGCAACATCACGCTCCTGCGAGAGAGAACGCGCCGACGGGCTGCCGATGCGGCTGACGCGAAACGCCCCCTTCAACATCGCATTCGCCTTCTCGTGGAGGATTACTCCATCGGCGTCGGTCAGCAACAACACACAGCCGGATTCGCAGATCCGCTCGAAGAGCCGATCCATCTCCAGCGCTGCTGTGGCGATCAGCTGCTCACAGCGCTCCCGGTTGCCGGACAGCCCGTCGCCGTTGACTTCAGCGAGACCGTGGTTGGCCCGCAAAGCCTCGTCCGAGCGCCTGATTCCCGTTGCGTTTGCCATACGAACTTCCCCCTCCAACAGTCACCGTTCCGCAGCAAGCGTGCCGTTACAGTGTCACGGTAGAGAAACACGTCGCGGCGATCACTGCAAGCCCGCTTTAGTCCTTGCGCAAGCCAGCAAATCACTTGCCGCGGCGCGGCCCATGACCCGACACGTTCCATTAGCGTGACAACTTTGTATCAAACACTGCTCCAAATGGAACATCTCGTGATCCCGTCAATGGCTTTTGTTGCGTAGAGGACACGCGCAGAAAGGCTGTTCGGGAGGCTGGCATGGCGGTTGCACCCGCATGCACGCCGTCGTCGCGGAGTCTGAATGTGGCAGCGCGTAACGCGACGCAAAAATCCAGGTGAGCGCGCACCGCCGACAACTCGAAGGAACGCTCCCATGAAACAGCAACACATCCGGCTATCCATCGCAGTGGCGCTGGCAGCAGTCTGCGCGCCCGCGGCGCACGCAATCGACGTGACGGCCGGCGA
>JAQGOF010000074.1 GCA_028293745.1 Gammaproteobacteria bacterium
ATGTGATGCAGCTCTTGGGCGACCGCCGCCGATGAACGACGGCGTGTAGTCGCAAGTCTCGCCCAGTCAGCAGCTCATCCGCCCACTACGTGCCCGGACTGTCATCGTTTGTCGCGGGAACGTTGGACCGAAACACGGCTGCCATCCGGGGTCACGCCCTCCAGAAACTTGAAGAGGTCACTGCCTGTGGAAAGGACAAGGGTAGTGTTTTCGCCAATGATCGACTTGTAGGACTGCATGGTCCGCGTGAATTCGTAGAACTCCACCGCCTCCGGGCTCTGGTTGTAGGCCTTCGAATAGATCTCGGTGGCTCTCGCGTCCGCCACGCCGCGGATCTGCTCTACTTGCTGGTAGGCCTCGGACTGAATCTTGTTCAGGTCCCGCACACGATCGCCGCGTATTCTGGCGGCCTCGCCGTTACCTTCCGACAGGTATCGTTCCGCGATCTGCCGCCGTTCGCTGATCATTCGATCGTAGATCTTCGGGCGCACGCTCTCATTGTAGTTGATTCGCTTGAACCGGATATCGAGCAATTCGATACCAAACACTCGAACCTTCTCGGCAGCCGCGGCAAAGATCTGCTGCTCGACCACCTTGCGCCCCTTCTGGATCGGCACCAGTGACCCCACATGCTGCTCCGGTCCCGCGCCGGCCAAGACGGTGTCACGCAGCGGCACACGATCCTTGGTGGTGCGGATGATCTCGATCAACTCGTGCTTGGCGACAGCATTGCGGGTCTCGCTCCCTAGAATATCGTCCAGGCGGGACTGGGCACTGCGTTCGTCGCGCAGCCGCAGAAAATACTGGAGAGGATCTGCAATCCGCCAGCGAGCGAAAAGATCGACTGAGACGTAGAGCTTGTCCTTGGTGGGCATATCGGTCGGAGTGCCGCCCCACTCGAGAACTCTTTTGTCGATCAGGTTGACATCCTGGATGAAGGGGACCTTGACCTTCAGACCGGCGGTAGTTACGGGAGCACCGACGGGCTCGCCGAACTGGGTGATAATCGCTTGCTGGACCTCGCTTACCGCATAGATCGAACTCATTGCAACAAACGTCCCAATGGCCAGAACCGCCAACACAGCTACGAGCCTGATCCCGTTCATGGCCGATCCCCCTTCGGAGAATCGAGGTTCAGGAACGGCAGAATGCTGCGCGTTCGTTCATCGACAATGATCTTGGAGCGTACGCCTGGCATCACGTCCTGCAGGGTCTCGATATAGATGCGGCGGCGAGTCACGGTGGGGGCCTTAATGTATTCCGCCAACAAGGCGGTGAATCGAGCGGCATCACCTTGCGCTTCATTGATTCTCTTGAGCCGGTAGCCGTCGGCTTCGCGGATCCGCTGATCCTTCTCGCCGTCGGCCAGCGGGATCACCTTGTTGTAATCGCGCCGCGCTTCGTTGATGAGCTTCTCTTTCTCCTGCTGCGCCTGGTTGACCTCATTGAAGGACGCCTGGACCGGTTCAGGTGGATTGATGTTCTTCAACTGCACCTGATCGATGCTGGTCCCCAATGCGTATTTGGTTGCGAGCGCCTGCATCTTGGTCAACGCTTCCGCTTCGATTTCCTGTCGGCCGATGGTAATCACCTCATCCACGGTGCGATCGCCGACGACCTCCCGCATGACGGATTCGGAAACGTCGCGGAGAATCAGCCTCGGTTCCCGAACGTCGAAAAGGAATTTAGCGGGATCCGAGATGCGGTATTGAACCACCCACTCCACCAATGCGGCGTTCAAGTCACCCGTCACCATCTGCTTTTCCGGCCTTGCGTCGCGAGGAATCTGATACAGATCGGTGGCGCCTGGGGTCGCGAACCCGAATTCCTGCTTCAACTGGCGTTTGACAGGAACGATTGTCGCCGCATCAATTCCCAGCGGCAGCTTGAAGTGCAGCCCCGGCGGAACCTCCGCGAGATATTTGCCGAAACGTTGCACAACTGCGACGGAGTCGCTCGGCACAGTGTAATAGGCGGTCCATGCACCCACGCCGACCAGCGCAAGGGCAACAAGCACAATCAGTCCGCGTGCGCCACGACTCGGCATCATCCGCTTGAATCGACCTTGCCACTCCCGAACCAGGTCTTCAATACCACCACGCTGACTGTTCATGATTGACCGGGAGTGTTCGCAGTGCCGGCCGGGGCCGGTGATGCGGTCGTCGGGCTGCTGGGGCCAGCTATCGGGATCGACGTATCCGGTCGCCAGCAAATTCGTTCGCGGACCGTTTTATTGTGCAATCTCTTCGGCATCTCAGTGTTCCTGTTGGTGTTGATTCCGACTTGAGGGCAATTGCCCGGACCGAATGCATTCCTGGGCGAGTGCCAGAATCTGCACAAGAGTCATAGAGGTCGTCCTTGATGACCTGACCGCGAGATCCGTACGCGGGGTGATGAGCCAAGCATGAGAGCATCCCTGGGGCAACTGAGACAGCGCCACACGCCTGCAGTATAGGCAGAGCGGCAACGCTTCCGATGTGCGGCAACGTACGCAACGCCTTGGTCGAACGTTGTTTTCGCCGTCAGTGCAGCGAGAAGGCCCGGCTCCACTAGCAGGCGCCCCTTGATAACGCGCTGCCCATTACATTTTGAGAAAGCCGTTGCCGTCCACCTCGGCGGGATCCACTTCCGCCGCAGTGTCCTCGAGGATTGTCCCGGAGACCCAGAAGGTGGTCTCACGGCCCATCATGTCGCCCTCCCCGATTGAAGACGAGCGACACGTCAGCACAATTACCGGCGCTCCGGGGCGCGGGCAGCGGAATCAATAACTCATTGAATTATAAGGGAGGGGGATCCCCTCCGATGCTCTGCTGTGGCATATCGGCAGGTCGGGCCTTTCCACCGATGGACTTCAAGTCGTTTCGAAATGCAGTCATCACGCTCGCCGGAATCCAGCTGGCGCATCGAATTCGAAAGCGGCAGTTCTCGTTCCGGCGCGGCCGCCGCGCCTGGCCTATGGTCTGCGTGCCCTACCGCAGCCGTGGCGCGCTGATCTGCAGAATGCATCGCGCAGTGACACGTACGTTGAAGTAGCACGGGCTTCGAAACGGCGACACCGACATACCCACACTTAGTAGTCCACCTACGCTCGCTCTCCTTTGCCTCCATCCCTCAGGTAAAGAGCGTCTACTGAACCGGCTCCTGCAGACGATCGAGAAATGAGGCCGCTGCCGGATGGTTAACCTCGTCCGTTCGGCGCGTTGCAGATGTGCCGCCGCGCAAGCGGGCGGGGGACCGCAGACTTCGTCCTCGCAGCACTCGCGCGATGATCGCGGCGTGTCTGCCCACGCAGCTTCCCGCGGCCGGATTCACGTGCGGAATGCGTGACAATGTTAGTGATTCACGCAGGACTCTTTAACTCGTTCTTCAGACTTTTTCAAACAGTACACTTCAAAGCTCGCCGACGCTTATGTAGTCTATATACATCAACTTCAGACATGCTCTCCCATGCCGAAACAGTTACCCATCACCATTCCGCAAGCTGCAGTATGGTTGCTGCGGCTCGCTGTCAATCCGGTCTTGTCCCGCAGTCTGCAGAACGATCCCGTCGCTTTCTCTGCCTGGTATGCAACCGTTGGCGGCATCATCGACTGGCCTGACGAAGTCGTTCGAATCCAGGAACAGGAGCGTGCGAAACGCCTCTCGCTGGACCGAATGATGAAACTGTTGTCGCAGATCAACTATGTCTTCTGCGGCCGTACTAACGCCGAGCATGCCCGGCTCGTGTTGGAAGGCTATGCGGTTCACGATTGGGTTGGCCGCCATCCGCGTGAGTTCATGGCATTCGCTACTGAGGTACTGGAGAAGCTCCTCGACCTGCGCTCCACGTCGGCCCTGGTGGACGAGACGGCCTCCCCTTTCTCGTCACGCATAACCGAACTTGGCCGCACCCTCCAGCTCTCCCCCTTGGAGCAGGACATCTTGTCATTCGCATTTCTGACGACCGTTTCCGACGAATTGAGCGGAATCTTCGAGCAGTTGGCCTCCGACCGCTGGACAGCGGGTGTGCTTTGGACGGCTTTGTTCGACACGTCGTTAGACGACCTCGCCAAGGCCATGCGGTCCCATTCGCCGCTGCGCTTGAGTGGCCTGCTACAGGCGGGCCGCAGAGCCCAATTCGCCACCGTGGCTGCGTTTTGGGTCGATCTGCTGGCCGGGGCGGATTCGCTAACCGACGCGCTGTTGGAGCCGCTCGATCAGAAGACCGGATCTGGAAAGCCGGCTCGACTGCTCGAGGAAGACCTGACACTCGCCATCAACCTGCTGAAGAACGCACGCGAGCCCGGTGTCAACCTGCTTCTCTACGGAGACTCTTCGCTGGACAAGCGCCAACTACTGAGTGTCATGGTGACAGGCGCCGGCCGGATCGCCTGGCGAGTGCGTCGCTTCGAGGAAGCCCCTCGCGGCGTTCTACCATCGCTCACGTATGTCGCGTTTCAGCTGCTCGCGGGAAAGGACGGCTCAGCCGTACTTGTGATCGAGCGGCCCTCTGAAGTGTTGCATACCGCACCTTCTCAGTTCTTCCGCGCACTTTTCGGCATCGAGATCTCACCGGACGACAGTCTTCCTTTCGATCAGAATCTACTGTCGACCAATCGTGTACCGGCCGTGTGGCTCTCCTCCGACATCGCCAGCCTTCCAGATGACTCGGTAGCCCGGTTCGTATTCCACGCTCCCCTGAAGAAAGCGGAGCGCTCAGCGCAACAACAGGAAATCAAGCAGCGCTTGAAAAGACTGCGCCTGGGCAAGGCGGCAGCCGAGCAGATCCTCACGCTCGACGGCGTTTCCAGCCCGCAGCAGATCCTCAAGAGTTTTCGTCGCCGCGCAAAAGGTTCGGTGTTGTTGTATGGGCCGCCCGGTACCGGCAAAACCCAGTTTACAGAGCACTTGGCGAGCGAGCTCAAGTTGCCTCTCGTGAGCAAGAGTGCGGCAGCATTGTTGAGCAAGTGGCTGGGGGATTCCGAGAAGAATATCGCCGCCGCCTTCGAAGAAGCGGGCGCGGAGGATGCAATTCTGTTCTTCGATGAGGGCGACAGCTTCCTGCGCAGCCGGGAACTCGCGCAACACAGCTGGGAGGTCACCCAGACAAACGAACTGTTGCAGCGCATGGAGCGATTCGAAGGCATCGTCGTGGTGGCCACGAACTTGTTCCGCAACCTGGACACTGCCGCCCTACGCCGCTTCACATTCAAGATCGAGTTTCGCGAGCTGGACTTGAGTCAACGCTGGAAGATGTTCCTGGCCGAGGCGGGATTGACGCAGACAATCGCAACCGTCGATCCGCAAGAGAAGGAAAAGTGGGAGAAACGGCTGCTCTTCATGCGGTACCTGACGCCGGGTGATTTTGCCACCGTCAAGCGGCAATGCCTCGTACTGGATACCCCACTCACCCCGGACGAATGGCTGGAGCAACTGGAAATAGAGTGCGAGATCAAGAATACCTCGCCGCGGGCAGAAGCGAGATAAATGGCCAACTCTGCAGCGCACGTTGTTCAGCGCGCAGCAAGGGTTGGTCAGCGTGGAGCTGAGTCGATTGCAGAATCCGGTCGGCTTGTACAAAGCCCTGGCCGGCGTGTTGTCCGCTAGATGTTGTGAGAATTGGTCGCGGCCTGCTGCCCAGCCACAGCCTCTCCCAAAGTCCTAACGACTTCTAACGCGACAAATCCGGCGCGGTAGAGCAGTAATTCCCCCGGACAGCGCAGAGCGTTCTCGCCGCGCCCCTATCAGTGAGATGACACATGCGCATCGGTTTGTTCGTCCCCTGCTACATCGACGCGTTCTTTCCCGAGGTCGGCATCGCCACGCTGGAGCTGCTCGAGCGGTTCGGGCACGAGGTGGTCTATCCACGCGATCAGACCTGTTGCGGTCAGCCGATGGCCAACAGCGGCTTCAATGCCGACTGCGCCGCCACCGAAGCGCTGTTCGTACGCAACTTCTCCGGTTTCGACTACATCGTCGCCCCCTCGGAGAGCTGCGTTCACCACGTGCGCGATAATTTCGATGCCATCGAGCAGACCCCGGAAGTCATCATTTTCGAGCTGGCGGCGGGCGGCACGGCCTGGATGCACACCATGACCATGGCTTCCTGCTGCGTCGGATTGACCTTTCCGGGCATGATGGACGAGCCCGGCTCGTTCTCAGGCAACAGCAGCTCGTTCAACCCGCAACGCGGACCGGAGGCGAGCCAGCGCACATCGTTGGCGATCTTCATGAGAGCCACGGCGAGTCCGCGCACCGCCGCCATCGCCGCGACCATCGCATCGAGTGAGCCTTGGGCTGCAAATTTGTTGGGCGCCGTGACGAACGGATGGCCGGTGAGTGTTGCGATCGTCGCCGCGATCTCGCGGCTGAAATCAGGTGGCGCGTTGAGCCCGGTGCCGACTGCGTCCCCTCCGGGCTCACACCCTCTTGTATGGATCAGCGCAGCGCCCAAAGCCGTACTCAGTTGCATTTCCAGGCGCGGATCGGTCTGCGGGCTTGAAACGACCACCTGCAGAGCCTGGTCCACACGTTTGGCCCACTCTTGCATGAGCGAGAGTTGGAGCCACAGCGGCACCAGGGCTGCTGTGAGCTCAGCACCCACTGCAGGATCCCCGCGGAAAACGCCCAGTCCAGCGCCCAGGTGGCACAGGGCCTGGCGATCGGTCTCGGCGAGCAGCTCGTAACTCCAGTCGAGCGTCGCGCGTAAGGTCTGATGTCGGGGCAGCGCTGTGCGGCACCCTCCAGTGGCGATTGTCCAGGCGCAGCGCAACCTCGTTCACCCCAAGTACCGCGGCGCGGGCCGCGGCAAACTCGATGGCCAAGGGCATGCCGTCCAGACGTCGGCAAATGGCACCTAGGCTGACGGCAACGCTCGGGTCCGCTTGAAAACGCGGCTGGGCCGCGCGGGCGCGCATGAGAAACAGTCTCGCCGCGCCGGTCTGCAGAACCTCCTCCAGCGTCAAGGCGTCTTCCGCCGGGACATCGAGAGGCTGTACTTGATAGACCCATTCCCCCTCTACGCGCAGCGGCTCCCGGCTGGTACACAACACAAACACCTTCGGACCGGCGCGCACCAGCTCCTCGGCCATCCGCGCAGCAACTTTGATCACGTGCTCACAGTTGTCGAGAACCAGCAGGATATGCTTGCTGCCAATCGAGGTTGCGATTGCCTCCGGACGCATGTCCAGGGAAGTCATGCCCAGCACAACGGCGAGGCTGGCGGGGACCAAGTCGGGATCGCAGAGCGGCGCCAGGTCGGCGATCCACACTCCATCGGGAAACTGCCGGAGCAGACCGCGCGCGGTATCCACGGCGAGTCGGGTTTTACCGATGCCTCCGGCGCCGCTCAGGGTGAGTAGGCGGTGGTCCATGACCAAGGAACTGATTTCGCCAAGCGCCGCTTCCCGACAGAGCAGTGCCGAGGTCGGCGCAGGCAGATTGGTGAGGCGCCGGGGAACCTGCAGCGCTGGCAACTCGCGAATCTCGTGCGCGAACTGATACCCGCGGCCCGCGACCGTTCGGACCAGATCGCGGTCCGCCCCCAGTGCTTTTCGCAGGGCGGAAATTCCGGCCTGAAGATTGTTTTCCTCGACAACCCGCCCGGGCCACACGCGGCTCATCAGCTCGTCCTTGCTGACGACCCTTCCCCGGGGCTTCGATCAGAGTCATCAGTAAGTCGAAGATACGGCTACCGATTTCCACACGTTGGCCGTCGGCAAGCAACTCCCGCCGCTGCTTCAGGAGCTTGAACCGGCCAAATTGGATGCTGCTCGCGGGGCGGTCTGCAGATGACATGCTACCCCCGAAATCCGCCGAGTCGCTGGTTCAGCGGCAACCATCCGAGACAATCTGGGCCGCGGGGGCGCCCTGGTCAAGCACGCGGCTGAGCGCGAGATGCTTCGGCTCACGGTCCTGGCGAGCCGATGTCTCCCGGTGTCATTTCTTCCACCGAGGATACAACCCAAGTTACGCCTGCTGGCGCATAGCCTGTCTTGCATTTATCTGACGGGCATTTGCCGAAACTGCGGTTCACTTGAATACCGAGCCCCTGGCAACATTTAACGCGACAGGACACGCCTGATAGCGTTTAAATTTCTACTACCGGACCAGCCCATCGGGGAAAGAGACTGCAGCAGATGAACTCAAGTAAGTGCCGCTCAGATCGGGTCTCAAGTGGGCCGCGTATTGAAACCGGTAGTGAGCGTGACTGCGTGTTGATATGCGCAATAGCCTCCGGCGACCGGGCAGCACTCGAGGAGATTCACTCGTGTTATTCCCCACGGATTAGATCGTTCGCGCTGAAACTTACCCGGCGACGCGATCTGGCAGACGAGATCACCTCCGAAACGCTCACAACAATCTGGCTGTCCGCGGCGCGATTCAGGAACGCTTCCAAGGTTTCCACCTGGATCTTCGGCATCGTGCGCATACTGAGCATGAGAGCTCTTCGAAATGTCGGCGCCGCGGCGTCCATCCCGGCCGATTCTCAAGTCGAGGAGGGGCACGACCCTTGGCCCAACGACGAGTTATGCGAATGGCTGGATGCAGCGCTCGCACTCCTGCCCGAGGAGCAACGCACGCCATTGGAACTGTGCTATCGCCTGGGCCACTCGTGCCAACAGATTGCCGATAGTGTTGGTTGCCCTCTCGGCACAGTGAAGACGCGAATGTTTCATGGTCGCCGCAAGCTCCGGCAGTTGCTGCCGAGACTTGCAGCCGGGACGAATTTGTAGCGAGCCTCTTCTGCCGACGCTGCGTTCATCGGCAGCGGTCAGCGTTAGGACGCCTTCACCGGTAGCGCCAAGCACGTAGAGCAGTGGCAGCAATCAAGCGGCGGCCTGGGCCGGGAAGTTTACCCGCGCCCACGCCGAGAATTTGGTCGGCTGCCTGCCGGCTATCTTGTTTGCCAACGCAATCTGGTCACGCGAATCCGAACCAAGGTAGGTATGAGCCTGGAAGTACGCAAAGGTCGCTGCGATTTCCGCGGCGCCGGGAAATGACGTAGCAAAAAGCTCCTTCGGGGCTTGTTTGAATGAAAATCCATGTCCCTGCCGGTTCAGCGTGACAACGATTTCGTTGAAGCTCATGAAATCGCCGACCAGCGGCAGGTGCTCGCCTCGGCCTGCCTGATCGGGGCGCGCAAAGGCTCCGGCAACGATGTTACCGAGCTCGCTGATATCGCCCATGTGAATGCCACGCACTGTTGGATCGATAGGAAGGGCCCAGCCGAAGGATCCGTCCGCCTGTTTCTGCGGAGCCAATACACGCACTAGGCTCTGGTAGTACATGGGCGCGATGACGAATGTATGGTTCGCGAATCCGGCTTGCGTCACGATCCGATCGATCTTGGCCTTGCCGGTAAAGTGCGGAACATGAAGCTTGCCGCGACTGATCGTCTCCACATCGGGCAGCGTTGACCAGAT
This sequence comes from Gammaproteobacteria bacterium, assembly GCA_028293745.1. Classification (GTDB taxonomy): domain Bacteria; phylum Pseudomonadota; class Gammaproteobacteria; order Steroidobacterales; family Steroidobacteraceae; genus 13-2-20CM-66-19. Next base: position 9,405 of record JAQGOF010000074.1, read on the forward strand.
GAAGTGCTGGACGCCCGCGGCCTTGGCCGCGCGTATCGCGGCAGTAGCCTGCTCGAGTTCGTCGGTGCCCGGCTCCCAGAAATTGGTGACGAGAAACACACCATGCGCTGCTGCGAATGCATTCCTGAGGGTTTCCGGGCGGTCCATATCCGCCAGCACGACTTCATCGGCAAGGGCGCGATGCTTGTCCGGATCACGGCTCAGAGCGCGCACGTTGAATTGGCCGCTCGCCTGTAGGGCACGTACGACGGCGCCACCTTGCTGCCCGGTTGCGCCGATCACGGCGATGCGTTTTCTGTTGTTCGACATGGGCCTCTCCAGTGAATTGTTTCTCAGTGGAGAACAGAGTAGGCTCCCGCCATGTATCTTTGAAGCCTATGTTATTCGATGGCATCCATCGCCGTTGGAGATACGTGACATGTTGGATGCAGTGACGCTGGATCAGCTTCGGACCTTCATCGCGGCCGCCGAGCAGGGCAGCTTTTCCGCTGCCGGCCGCAAGCTTCGGCGCGCGCAATCGGTTGTCAGCCAGACCCTGGCGAACCTCGAAGGGCAACTTGGCGTGACGTTGTTCGATCGCAGCGCGCGCTACCCGACGCTTACCGACGAAGGAAGCGCATTGCTTCAGAATGCGCGCGCCGTTGCCGATCAGATGGACGGCCTGAAGGCACGTGCGAAGACGTTGCGCGAGGGACTCGAACCGGAGCTCTCCCTCTCGATCGATGTGATGTATCCAATGTGCGAGCTCACCGAGGCAGTCGCATCTTTCCGCGAGGCCTTTCCCCACACGCCCTTGCGGTTGCATGTCGAGGTACTCGGCGCTGTCATCGAGCCAGTGTTGCAGGGTGTCTGCCAGATCGGCATCGTTGGCTCGTTTCCCGTCCTACCCGAAGGCATGTACAGCGAGCCGCTGCTCGACGTACCCTTGGTGACGGTCGTTGCGCCGACACATCCGTTGGCATCATACAAAGGCGTCATTCCGCAGTCCGAATTACAGCGGCATGTGCAGCTCGTATTGACCGATCGATCGACATTGACCAAAGGGCAGAGCTACGGCGTGTACTCGCAGAACGTGTGGCGGCTCGCCGACATGGGAGCCAGGCACGCCTTTTTGCGTGCCGGCTTCGGCTTCGGCAATATGCCGCGATTCATGGTGGAAGATGAAATTGCGAACGGCAAGCTGCGCGTTGTGCGCATCGAAATGCCGAGCAACCTGAAGCTGCTGATGCCGATGCGTGCGGTCTATCTCAATCAGGCCCCTCCCGGGCCTGCAGGCCGCTGGTTGATTCAGCATCTCAAAGGACGCAGCGAGGCGCGCAGGAAGAGCTGATGACGTCCGCAATGAGCCGTCCCGGCGACTTCATGACAGCCTCACTGCGGAATTCGATAACCATTCAAAGATCAACGATCGGTTCGCGCATGCTTTGCGTCCAGGCTGAGCGGACCCGCGCCGTTGGCCACCAGCAGCAGGAAGGCGCCGGCGATCGAGAGGTTCTTCAGAAACATGACCGCCTGGACCTGGTCGCCAAAGTTGTTGTGAAAAATAAAGGCAGTCAACAGCGTGAAGCCCGCCAGAAGAGCCGCGATGGTTTGCGTTCTCCACCCCACGATGATGGCGATCGCCCCGAGCACTTCCGTCGCGATGACGAGAGGCAGCAGTGCACTGGGCACGCCAAGTGCCATCATGTAACCTGCGGTGGCCGTATAAGCGCCGATCTTCCCGAGGCCGCTCAGGAGGAATAGCGACGCTAGAAGCACGCGACCTGTGAGCTCGGAAATCTTCCGGACGGTATTCGTGGCCGCGGGTTTGGCAGATGCGTCCTTCGTTTGATCGGGAGACGTGTCGCGAATCGGCTTGCTATTTGCGGTGGTGCTCATATAGAACTTCCGGTGGTTGATGATTGGTTCAATTCATTGACGGCGTCGGTTACAAGCGACCTTGGGCGCGAAGTCGTTGTCCAATCCGGCTGATCTCGGCTTCACCCTGTGCCAAGGCGTCTTTGCTCGTGTGGACTGAGTAGTAGCCCAGCACCAACGGATGCGGATGCTTGACGGCACTTCCTATCACGAATGACGTATCGCCTTCCGCGCGCACCTCGATCGCATCGTCGGAGTCGTCAAACACGACGAGCTCGCCGCTGCCGATCACCTCGCATCCGTGCAGGCGCCCCTTGTCGACGGCCAGCCATTCAACGTTGTGACCGCGCGGCGGTGTGTAGCGCCAGCGCTCTCCATCTTTCAGGCGAAGGTGGAAATAATTGATGCCCTCCGGCGCTCGGATCTGGCTACGCGCACGACCGTGTTGCCCCAGGATGACGCGAACCGGACCGTCTTCCTGCACTGCGTCCGCAGGGATGTACTGGCTCTCGGGTGGTGCGTTCTCTTCCGCGGCCGGCAGGGCAACCCAGAGCTGGAAGGCGCGAAGCGGGTCGCCTTGGAGCGGCGCGCCGTCGTGCCACACGCCATTGCCGGCCTTCATCCATTCGAGACCGCCTTGCAAAACCTGCCCGCTCTTTCCGGTCGTGTCCTCGTAAGCGAATCCGCCTTGGAGGACGGTGGTCAGCGTGGCAATACCGGAGTGCGGATGCATGCCGAAGAGCTTCCGTCCGGTGAATGCGACTTCTGCGTGATCGAGAAATACGAAAGGCTTGATGAGATCACCAACACCGGACGGGCTGACCAGTCTCGTGACGGGACCCTGCCGGTGGCCGGCGGTGCGAAACACGATGCGGCGATTGCCGACGTTCGTGGCAGCTGCATCGAAGGCCGGGGCTCGCAGTCGGGTCGCGGTCGCTGACTCGCTCACTTGCGTCTCCTCGCAAAAAAAACGGGATTACCAAATGCCTCCAGTAAGGGTAGCTCCTCTCCCTCTATCTGAGAATCCTATATGTTTAGATAGGATCTATCCAAGATCACGATAGATGGTTCTGCGCGTGCTGCGCATCCAGCCTGTCAGGAACGCGGCAACGCGTACGCGACCAGATAATCCGCCTGGCCGCTCTTCATTAAAAAATGACCGCTGGCCGGAATGACGACCAACTGGCGCCCGCTGCGTTTGGAGTAATAGGTCATTGGCGCCGCATGACCGCCTGCGGGCAGCCGATCCTGCCAAAGCAGCCGACCGGTCTCGAGCTCGAACGCGCGGAACGTCCGTTCCTGGGTCGCAGCAATGAAGATCACGCCGGAGCCGGTGACGAGCGGTCCGCCGACAGCGGGAACTCCCATGCGGATCGGCAGCATGGAGCGAATACGGAATGGTCCGCTGTCGCGACTGGTGCCCAGCGGCTGCCGCCACAACGTCGTGCGCCTGGCCAGATCGACCACCGCGATCTCGCTATACGGCGGCTTGATGCAAGGCGCCTCTAACGGCGAAACGAACCCCGTCTGCCGCGCCGCATAGGGCGTACCCCATTGCGCCGCGAAATCCTTATCAATTCGCGGGCCTCCGGAGTTGTACGGTCTGATGCCTCGCCTGTCGGCATCCGCGCGGGGGATCATCTGATCGTACATCGCGAAATGATTGACGTTGAGCACCATCAGGCGGCGTTCAGGATCCACCGCCACTCCGGCCCATTCGGAGCCGCCCAGATAGCCCGGATAGATGATTGTTGGCTTCAGCCCGATCGGCGTGAAGTCGCCGTCATAGCGCGCCTCCCTGAATTTGATCCGGCACCAGAGCTGATCGAAGGGGCTGATTCCCCACATATCCGTTTCGCGCAAGGGCTCGCCACCAAACGAAGGCATTCCTACTGGATAGGGCTGAGTCGGTGACACTGTCTCACCAGGCGCCGGATCCTGCGGCACCGGCCGCTCTTGAGTCTTCACAAGCGGCGTACCGGTGCGGCGGTCGAGGATGAAAAACTCGCCCCGCTTAGTGGGTTGGATCACCCCCGGACGCAGCCCTTGCGGTGTTGGGTATTCCACGAGCGTCGCCGGCGAGGCGAGGTCATAATCCCAAACGTCGCGGCGGATGGTCTGGAAGGACCAGCGCAGTGCCCCGGTCTCGACATCGATCGCCACCAGCGCGTCAGTGTAGGTGTTCATCACCGCTGAACGATGTGCCGAGACATAGTCAGGGGTCGCATTTCCCAGCGGCACATAAGCTAACCCGAGCGCGTCATCGCCGGTAATCGGCGCCCAAGCATTCGGCGTACCCAGCGTGAAAGTGTGGCCGGGCAGCGGCGGACCATGTTCGTCAGGCCGCCCCATGTCCCACGCCCAAACAAACTTGCCGGTCACTGCGTCGAAGCCGCGGATGACGCCCGACGGCTCCTCGGTGTGCTGTCCATCGAGCACCGATCCGCCCACGATCACCTTGCCGCGAACGATTGTCGGCGCGGAAGTTAGATAATAGTAACCCTTGTCTTTCGAGCCCATGCCCTCGTTCAGATTGACCTCGCCGTTGGTTCCGAAGGCTGGGCAGCGCTCGCCCGTATTGGCGTCGAGCGCGAACATTCGGGCGTCAACCCCGTAGGAAATGATCCGGGCGCTGCACAGCCCCGTCGCGCCGGCCTGACGGTAATAGGCGACCCCGCGGCAAACGCTGAGGATGACAGCGGTCCTGTCGATTTTGGGATCGAAACGCCACAGGATTTTGCCCGTCTCGGGATCGAGAGCGAGCACCTCGTTGCGCATGTTGCACATGTAGAGGATGTCCCCCACCATCAACGGCGTTGCTTCCAGCGCCCCCATCCAGGCTTCGGGCATGCCGAGATGGACCTTCCAGGCGAGCCGCAACCGAGACACGTTGGCGGGCGTGATCTGCTTCAATCCGGAGAAACGCTCCGAACGGTTGCTTCCGCCCACAGCCGGCCACTCGCCATCGCCGGATGGCGCGACCACGGCCTGTTCAACGCTGGCCGGAGACTCAGGGCCGTCAAAAGCAGACAATGCGGCGCTTACCGCAGCGAGCAGCATGAGAGCCGCACCGCCGGCATAACGCGCGTTCACGCGCCCCAACCGCCTTTCTGCGACCACCGCTTCTGCACGCCTGATACACGCGACGACCAGCAGCAGCCCTAGTGGCACGAAGAGGATGAGGCGGGGCAGCAGCGCCCACCCATCGAGACCCGATTCCCACAGTGCCCATGCCAACGTCGCCAACAACACGCCGACAAACAGCCATGCGCCGGCCATACGAGCCATCCAGAGCAGGACTCCCCCGACCGCAAGAGCGAGCCCGGCGGCGGCGTAATAAAGGGAACCGCCAAGCATGGCGAGGTACGCGCCGGGCAAGGCCAGCGTCAGTCCGGTGAGGGAAAAAAGCCCACCCGTCGATCGCAAAACCCAATCCGTCTGCGCTTTTGATTTGTTCGTGGATAACATCGCCAAAGTGGGAAGGCAGTGGTAGGGCACCCACGTTCATCTTTCGATGAACCAAGTCAGAATTGGCATCGAGACTATGCAAACGTTAGTTCAACCTGACCTCACGGATCAATGCGTCGGGGTCCGGACTCCAGTCGATGGATAGAGTTATTTCATATGCAATCTTTTGGAGCTCATCCCCCTCGCCCACTTCTGCGCCGGCTGGTTCATGGCATTAATACCTGGCCATGACGCCGCTGATCATCGAAGCCGCCCTGAACGGGACCACGTCAAAGGCGCGCAATCCCAACACGCCAAAATCCGCTGAGGAGATCGCCAACGATGCCCTCGCCTGCCTGGCCGCCGGTGCCGCCATCGTCCATACCCATATAGAGGGCTACCAGACTTCCGGCGAGGCGGCTGTCGCGCAATATATAAAGGGTTGGGCGCCGGTACTGGACGCGAGGCCCGACGCGATCCTCTACGGAAGCATCGCCAACGGGCGCACGCCCGAAGAGCGCTTCGGCCACTATCGAGCCCTCGCCAAGGCCGGCATGCGCATGGCTACTTTTGATCCTGGCTCGCTCAACCTGGCCACCCATGGCGAGGACGGCCTCCCCGGCTCGGACTCGTTTGTCTACCGGACATCGTTCACAGACATCGCCGCGCTGATCGAGCTGTTGGCAGAAAGCCGCCTCGGTCCCTCAATTGCTGTCTACGAGCCCGGTTTCCTGCGGGCCACCCTGGCCTATGAAAAGGCCGGCCGTCTACCTGGCGGCGCGTTCGTGAAGTTCTATTTCGCCGGGCCGTACAACTTTCTCGACGGCCGCAGAAGCAACGTGACTTTTGGCCTTCCGCCGACGCGGAAAGCGCTAGACGCTTACCTGGAAATGATGGACGGCTCGGCCCTCCCTTGGGCGGCTTCGGTCCTCGGGGGATCCGTCGCGGGCACCGGGTTGGCCCGCACGGCCATTGAGTGCGGTGGCCATGTCCGCGCGGGACTCGAGGACTACTGCGGCGAAGACCATCCCACCAACGCCGATCTGATAACGGAAGTAGTGGAGATCTCGCGCGCTAGCGGCCGTCCCGTCGCTACACCGGACGAGGCGGCCCGCATTCTCAACCTCCCGCGGTAGTTTGAAACAGCATCCCATGTCCTCCAGCCCGGAGCGCATTGCATATGCAATCTTCGCTTTCAGTCGACCCTCAGGTAGGTCGTGACAAACGGGCTTGTGGTAGAAATCGTTCGGCCTGGTTGAGTTGCATAGGATCTTTCATGCCCCCCCTGGTCTCGCAGCTCATTCGCGAGAGTGATGCGTTTCACCGCAATCGCAACGCGCACCTGGAGCTGATCGCTCGGTTCCGTCGTCTGGAGGACAAAGTCAGAGAGACATCTGGCCGCTCGGCAGGCAAATTCCACAAGCGGGGCCAGTTGTTGCCACGCGAGCGGTTGGACTTACTACTGGACCGGGATGCCCCGTTCCTGGAGCTGTCGGCCCTGGCCGGACTGGGCTGCCACGAGGATGACGGCGAGGAGAACGTCTTCGGCGGCGGCAACATCATCGGCATTGGCATTGTGTCAGGTGCGCGGGTGATGGTCATCGCCTCTGACGCGGGCATCAAGGGCGGCGCCAACCATCCGTGGGGGGTCGAGAAGCAGATCCGCGCCCAGGAAATCGCCCTTGAAAACAACCTTCCCCTGATCAACCTCGTCGAGAGCGCCGGCGCGAACCTGTCGCTTGCGCCCGAGATGTTTGTGCGCGGCGGCGCCAGCTTCGCCAACCTGGCGCGAATGTCTGCAGCGGGGCTTCCGGTGATCTCCGTCGTACACGGTTCCTCGACCGCCGGGGGCGCCTATCAGACCGGGCTCGCAGACTACGTAGTGCTGATCCGGGGACGCTCCAAGGTGTTTCTCGCCGGACCGCCGCTGCTGAAAGCAGCGACGGGCGAGATAGCCGATGACGAGAGCCTCGGCGGGTCAGCCCTTCATTACGAGACAACCGGCCTGGGCGAATACCTGGCGGAAGACGACACCGACGCCATCCGTATCACCCGCGAGATTGTAGCGAAGTTGGATTGGAACCGAAGCGAGGTACGCCGCACAGCTCCCGCCTGGTTGCCTCCGCGTTACGACGCCGAGGAAATCCTGGGGCTCGTTACAGTCGATTACCGCAAACCGTATGAGGTGCGGGAGCTGATCGCTCGTCTCGTCGATGACAGCGACTGGCTCGACTTCAAGCCTGCGTACGGCCCACACACCGTCTGCGGGCATGCGGCGGTCGAGGGACAAGCTGTCGGCATTATCGCCAACAATGGTCCTATCGACGCGAACGGCGCTACTAAGGCCGCGCAGTTCATCCAGCTCTGCTGCCAGTCGCGCACGCCAATCCTGTTTCTGCAGAATACCACCGGCTTCATGGTCGGGATCGATGCGGAACGGTCGGCAATCGTCAAGCACGGCTCCAAGATGATTCAGGCTGTGACCAATGCCGATGTACCGAAGATCACGATCCAGATCGGCGGAAGCTTCGGTGCCGGGCACTACGCCATGTGCGGTCGCGGCTTTGCCCCGCGATTCCTGTTCGCCTGGCCCAACAACCGGGTGTCGGTCATGGGCGGGGAGCAGGCGGCGAAGGTGCTGTCGATCGTTGCCGAGGAAGGCGCGCGGGTGCGCGGGATCGATCCGGACAGGTCCAAGATCGACGCCTCGGGCCGCGCCGTCATGGAACTGTACGAGCGCACCTCATCGGCACTTTACGCCACAGCCCGCATCTGGGATGACGGCCTGATCGATCCGCGCGACACGCGCGCGGTCGTGAGCTTCTGCCTTGCCACCGTCACGGAGGGCGATCAGCGCCAGCCGCGCCGCAATAGCTTTGGAATTGCGAGACTCTGATGACGTCACTCCCCACAACCCGAGTGCTCCAACTCAAACGCGAGGGCGCGCAACTTTTCGTCACGATGAACGATCCCACGACACGCAACGCGCTCAGTGCCACGATGTTGGCAGACCTCGAGGCTGTCCTAGCCGTGACCCGCGACGATCGCACCGTACGCGCGTTGGTTCTGCAGGGTCGTGACGGTATGTTCTGCGCCGGCGGTCATCTAAAAGGCGCGCTCGCTGGAGCAGCGGCAGCTACGGGCGCCGCTGATCCCGTGCATGAGGAGAATCAGCGCGGTGGCCGACTGTTACACCAGCTCAACCGCCACCCCATGGTCGTTATCGCCTCGGTCGACGGGCCAGCCATAGGAGGCGGTCTAGGTCTGGTGTGCTGCGCAGACATTGTTGTTACGACACCCCGAGCGCGCTTCGCGCTATCCGAGACCAGCCTGGGTCTGACACCGGCGCAAATCGCGCCTTTCGTCGTCAACCGGATTGGACTGGCGACCGCGCGCCGTTTAGCGCTGACTGGCGCACGCTTCGACGGGGCTGCAGCCGCGGCTATCGGTCTGAGCGACCATCACTGTGAAAGTCCGGAGCATGCGACCGCCACCGTGGAGCGATTGCTGGCCGACATCGGGCGCTGCGGACCGCATGCCAACGCGGTCACTAAGGCTCTGTTGTTCGAGGTCGCGGGGATCGACCGCGACGACCTGATCCGGCGCGCTGCCGACGCCTTCACCGCCTGCCTACGAAGCGATGAGGGCCGCGAGGGGATCGCCGCCTTCCTCGAAAAACGGCCTCCCAGCTGGGCGGGCGCCGCCTGATGCCAGCAATCGAAAAACTGCTCGTTGCGAACCGCGGCGAGATTGCCTGCCGGATCATTAGAACAGCGCGCGCAAAGGGATATCGCACCGTCGCAATCTACAGCGACGCGGATGCGAACTCGCTGCACGTGCGCTTGGCTGACGAGGCGGTGTTGATTGGCCCCGGACCGGCGGCGCAATCCTATCTCGACATCGAACGGGTCGTCACCGCTGCGCAGCGCACGGGCGCGGACGCGTTGCATCCGGGCTATGGCTTCCTCTCCGAACGGGCAGCTCTCGCAGAAGCCTGCGCCGCTGCGGGGCTGACCTTCGTTGGGCCTGATCCTCACGCGATCCGGGTCATGGGCGACAAGGCGGAATCCAAACGCCGAATGACTGAGGCGGGCGTACCTTGCGTGCCGGGGTACCTGGGCGAGGAGCAGGTTGAAAGTGTCTTCGTTCGCGAGGCCGAGCGCATCGGATATCCGATCATGGTTAAGGCGGCCGCGGGCGGAGGCGGCCGTGGCATGCGGTTGGTGAATGAGGCACGCGCATTACCAATTGCCCTTCAGAGCGCGCGATCAGAGGCGCAGGCGGCATTCGGGGATGGCCGGCTGCTCCTCGAGCGGGCCGTGGTTGAGCCGCGCCATGTTGAAATCCAGGTGTTCGGAGACCGACACGGCAACGTCATTCATCTGGGTGAACGCGATTGTTCAGTCCAGAGGCGCCACCAGAAGGTCGTCGAAGAAGCCCCTTCGCCGGCTGTTAACGCCGAGCTGCGCACGCGCATGGGCCAAGCGGCGGTACGGGCGGCGGCGGCGATCGGGTATGTCGGCGCGGGTACGGTGGAATTTCTTCTGGCGGCCGACGGGGCCTTCTATTTTCTGGAGATGAACACGCGGTTGCAGGTGGAGCATCCGGTCACTGAGATGGTCACCGGCCTTGACCTGGTGGCCCTGCAGCTCCTGGTCGCCGAGGGCAAGCCGTTGCCGATCGCTCAGGACGCGGTGACACTTTCCGGCCACGCGATCGAGGTCCGTCTTTACGCCGAGGATCCCGTCAACGACTTCCTGCCGCAAACCGGCGATATCGCCGTGTGGGAGCCGGCGCTGGGTGACGGGGTGCGCGTAGACCACGGTCTTCGAGTCGGCGCGGCGGTCAGCCCATTCTACGATCCGATGTTGGCTAAGTTGATCGCCTGGGGTGCGGATCGAGATGAAGCCAGGCGCCGCCTGCTGCGCTGTGTGGAGGACACCCGCCTGTTCGGGGTCGCCAGCAACCGAGCGTTTCTCGCCGCGACGCTGCGCAATCCGGAATTCGCCGCCGGCGAGGCGACTACCGGCTTCATCGCGCGTCAGTTTCCCGAAGGCTTCGCGGCCGATTCGTCGCCGGCCTGGGCCCCGGCACTCGCGGCCGCTCTTTTCGCCGACAGACAAGGTTCCGGATGGCGGTCCAATCGCTGGTCGTCGCACCTGCTCAAATTAGCGAGTGCCGTCGGCGAATCCGAATGGCGCGCCGCTCGCCGTGACGCAACCTGGAAGGTCACATCCGCCGAAGCGGCGTTCTCGATCCAACTGTTGCACCGAGGCGCGGTAAATACCGCTGTCCTGATCGACGGCCACCGTTTCAATCTCGGCACTCACTTCAAACCCGGCGCAGCACCGCATGTGCAGCTCGATCTGCACGGCACAATCTACACTTTCGAAGATCGAAGTCTGGCCCCGCCGGCTTCGGTACAGGACGCCGTGGCCGGGGGCTCGCTCCATGCGCCGATGAACGGCGCGGTGACGCAGGTCTTCGTCTCTGTGGGCGATCCGGTGAAGCGCGGTCAGCCATTGATGGTGCTGGAGGCGATGAAAATGGAGCAT
>JAQGOF010000096.1 GCA_028293745.1 Gammaproteobacteria bacterium
CCTCGATGGCCCCGAAGTTCCCCATGCCGCCGCCCCAGTAGTCTTTTGCATCACTGTTGAGGCGCTCGCGCCAGGTGCCTCCGCGCGGGACTCCAATCTGATAGTTCTCGCGCGCAACCGGCGTGAAGTTGAGAGCCACCAGCGTGACGTCGCCGGGGCGCTTGCCCTTACGCAGATAGACCAACACACTCATGTCCGCGTTGTTGCAGTCAATCCACTGGAAGCCATCGACCGAGAAATCCAACTCCCACAGCGACGGTGTCTCCTTGTAGAAGTTGTTCAGGTCGCGCATCCAGTGCTGCACCCCCGAATGCTGCGGATACTGCAGTACGTGCCACTCGAGGCTCGAGTCATGCGTCCATTCACGGACCTGCCCAAACTCGCAGCCCATGAACAGCAGTTTCTTGCCGGGATGGGTCCACATGTACCCGAGCAGCAGGCGCAGATTGGCGAAGCGCTGCCATTCGTCACCTGACATCTTGCCGATCAGGGAGCCTTTGCCGTGCACGACTTCATCGTGCGAGATCGGCAGGACGAAGTTCTCGGTGAATGCATACCAGATGCTGAACGTCAGCGCGTTGTGCTGATACTTCCTGAACATGGGATCGGTCTGGAAGTACTTCAGTGTGTCGTGCATCCAGCCCATGTTCCACTTTTCGCCGAATCCCAGGCCACCCAGGTACGTGGGCCGGGAGACCATCGGCCATGCTGTGGACTCCTCGGCAATCGTCTGTGTGTTGGGATAATCGCGATAGACGGCCAGGTTGAGCTGCTTGATGAATTCGACAGCGTCGAGATTCTCGTGACCGCCGAATTTGTTCGGGACCCATTCGCCGGGCTCGCGTGCGTAGTCGAGATACAGCATGGACGCGACTGCATCTACGCGCAGTCCGTCGATGTGATATTTCTCGAGCCAGAAGATGGCGCTGCTGCCGAGGAAATCACGGACCTCGGCGCGCCCATAGTTGAATATGGAGCTGTTCCACTCCGGGTGGAAACCTTGCCTCGGGTCGGCATGCTCGTACAGATGCGTGCCGTCGAAATAGGCGAGGCCGTGTTCGTCCGAGGGAAAATGCGAGGGCACCCAATCGAGGATTACGCCGATCCCGCGGCGGTGCAGGTAATCCACGAAGTACATGAAATCCTGCGGCGTGCCATAGCGCGATGTTGGCGCGAAGTAGCCGGTGACCTGGTAGCCCCAGGAGCCGTAGAACGGATGCTCCATGATCGGCATCAGCTCGACGTGGGTGAAGCCCATCTCGGCGACGTAGTCGCTGACGGCATGAGCCAGTTCGCGATAGTTCAGCGAGCGGTTGTGCTCCTCGGGGACTCGGCGCCACGAGCCGACATGCAATTCATAGACGGCCTGCGGGCGGTCGAGTGCATTCTGGACCGCGCGGGTTTGCATCCACTCGTGATCTCCCCATTCATAGGAGAGATCCCAGACCACAGACGCCGTCCGCGGTGGAACTTCGCATCTGAACGCAAAGGGGTCGCTCTTGTCGACCGTATAGCCGTGGTTCTTCGATACGATGTGATACTTGTACAGAACGCCGGGGCGGACGCCACGCAGGAACCCCCACCAGATGCCGGACGAGTCGGGTCGCGCTTCGAGGCGATTCGACTGTGGGTTCCAACCGTTGAAATCGCCGACCACGGACACGGAAGCCGCATTTGGGGCCCAGACAGCGAAGTGGGTGCCTTGTTCGCCCGGCTCCCCAGGGGAGGTCGGATGGGCACCCAGCTTTTCGTAGGACCGGAAATACGTGCCTTCGCGGAAGAGGTAGATGTCTTGTTCCGTTAGCACGGGTAGAGTTTAGCAAGAGCCATGCCTACGGCAGCGATAAATCGTACCGAATGACCTCGTTCATGCCCGCTTCCCTGCAAAAACCCGCCCGTTTGTCGCAAAAATCAGCCCCCCTTGTCATCGGGCACCGCGGTGCTTGCGGCTACGTACCCGAGCACACACTGACTTCGTACTTCATCGCAATGCAGGACGGGGTCGACTATGTCGAGCCCGACCTGGTGATGACAAAGGATGGCGTGCTCATCGCCCGCCATGAAAACGAGATCGGAGGCACGACAGATGTCGCCCGGCATCCTGAGTTCGCCAGTCGTCGCACGACGAAGACAATCGACGGGATCGCGCATACCGGGTGGTTCACGGAAGACTTCACGCTCGCTGAGTTGAAGACTCTGCGTGCGCGGGAGCGAATTCCGGCCATCAGGCCCAATAACACGCGGTTCGATGGCCAGTTTGAGGTGCCGACGTTTGAGGAGATCCTCGCTCTCGTGGCCGGTGTGCAGCAGCAGCGCGAAATGAACGCGAAGCAACTTGGGTTGCCCGCACCGTCGCGCATCGGTGTGTACCCTGAGACTAAGCATCCAACCTACTTCCAGGGGCTTGGACTTGCCATGGAAGAGTTGCTGGTGGACACGCTCCATCGGCACGGCTACAAGGGCAGGGCGGGTTTGGCCATCATTCAATGCTTCGAGGTCGCGAATCTCAAGGTCATGCGCCGGCTGACGGAGTTGCCCATCATTCAGTTGATGGAAACTGAAGGTGGGCCGTACGATTTCGTCGCGAAGGGTATCAAGCGAACGTATCAGGACATGATTACGCCGGCGGGACTGGCCGAGGTGGCCACGTACGCCACGGGAATCGGGCCGTACAAGTTGCAGGTCATTCCGCGCAACGCGGACGACACGCTCGGTGAGCCGACTTCCCTGGTCAAAGATGCCCATGCGGCAGGTTTGAAGGTCCATGCGTACACGTTCCGGGCGGAGAATCAGTTTCTGCCGCAGGATCTGCGCTCGGGGCCCGAGCCGCATCACCTGGGTGACCTGGAGAGTGAGTTGAAGGTGTATCTCAACGCGGGACTGGACGGATTTTTCACTGACCATGCCGACTTTGGAGCCCGGGCGAGGGACGCGTTCCTATGAAGATCGAGTTGACTGCTCTGGAGGCGCGCGTCATCGGGTGTCTGATTGAAAAGCAGATCACGACCCCGGATCAGTATCCGCTGTCGCTGAATGCGCTGGCGAATGCCTGCAATCAGAAGAGCAACCGCGATCCTGTAATGGATCTCGATGAGGCGACTGTGCAGAAAACCCTGGACAGCCTCTCGAAGAAGCACTTCGTGATGGAGAAGTCGGGATTCGGCAGCCGCGTGCCGAAATATCAACATCGCTTCTGCAATACGGAGTTCGGCACCCTCAAGCTCGATCCGCAGGAGCTGGCGATTGTTTGCGAGTTGCTCGTGCGTGGACCGCAGACTCCTGGGGAGTTGCGGACACGGGCGAGTCGAATGGCGCCATTTGCGGAAACATCGGAGGTTGAAGCCGCGCTGACGAGGCTCGCGGAGCGGCCGGATGGGCCGTTTGTCGTGCGTTTGGTGCGAGAGCCGAATCGGCGGGATTCGCGGTGGGCGCATCTGTTTAGTGGGCCTGTGGCCGATGCCGCCGCGGGACGCGAGTCGGAGGAGCACGCCCCGGGGCACACTTCCGAGCATGGGTCGCTGATATCACACGCGCAGAGCAACGCGGTCAGCGCACCCGAGATCTCTTTCCCCTCATCGCGCAATGATGAGCGGCTTGCGAAGCTCGAGCAGGAGGTGTTGGCTCTGCGAGCGGAGTTGGACGATTTGAAGCGGCAGCTGGGGGGTTAGTCGCGCGCCTCGGCGTCTGCCGGGTAGCGGGCGGCTGGGCGCCGTGCGGCGCGTACGACAATCGTCGCGCCAACTGGCGCGCCTGACCATCAATTCGTTGTGCGGCGTCGGCTGCCCGATCCGACAAACACCAGTGAGCCACTCGCGGGCTCGCCGGCGGCGTCTCTCGCCGAAGCCTCGAGGATGCTGCGCGCCCGGGCGGCGGCGGCATGCGCTTCCTTTTCCGCGTCCTGGCTCTCCACGGGATAGGCGAGCAGGTAGCCTTGCACGCCGATGGGGCCGCAGTGTGAGAGAAATTCCAATTGCGCCGGGCGCTCGACGCCTTCGGCAATCACTTGCAATCCGAGCCCGTGACACAACGCCACAATGGAGCGGACGATCGCAGCGGACCGGGGGTTGGAGTCGACGCCCTCCACGAGCATGCGATCGAGTTTGACGCGCGTGATCGGCAGCTGCTCCAGGGATGTCAGGGACGAGTAGCCGATTCCGAAGTCGTCCAGGGCGATCGATACCCCCATCTCGCGCAGCCGGCGCAGGGACTCGACGGTTGTCGGTCCGGTTTGGAAGACCGTTTCCGTCAGCTCCAGCTCCAGGGCGCTGGCGGGCAGGCCCGTCACTTCGAGTGCGCGGGCAATGTGCTCGCAGAAGTCACACTCGAAGAACTGCGGGGCCGAGATGTTGATGGCGACAGAAGCGCGATGCCACCCCTGAGCGCGCCAGGCGGCCACTGTCGAAGTGGCGGAACGCAACACCCAGTCAGTCAACTCATGGATCAACCCGGTCATTTCCGCGATGTGAATGAACTCGGCGGCCGTGGCGATACGGCCGTCGGGCTTGCGCCAGCGCAGCAGCGCTTCCAGGCCGGTGATCTCGAAGGTGTGCAGGGCTATTTGCGGCTGGAACATCAGCATGAGGTCGCCAGCTTCAACTGCGCGACGCAGTGATTGCTCCAACCGGAAACGCTGCGCGGCAGCGTCGTACAGCGCGGGTTTGTACAGGGCGTAACGATTCCTGCCCAATTCCTTGGCTCGGAACAGGGCCACGTCTGCCGCTCGAAGCAACTGCTCCGCGTCTTCAGCGTGATCCGGATAGAGGCTGGCGCCGACGCTGGCACTGGTGGCCAGGAGGCGACCGTCCACCGTCAGTGGCTGTTGGAGAGTCGTTACGATTTCGGCAGCATGCGCTTCGACGTCCTCGATGGA
Organism: Gammaproteobacteria bacterium; assembly: GCA_028293745.1. Taxonomy (GTDB): domain Bacteria; phylum Pseudomonadota; class Gammaproteobacteria; order Steroidobacterales; family Steroidobacteraceae; genus 13-2-20CM-66-19. The sequence goes on from JAQGOF010000096.1 coordinate 4,871, forward strand.
CTTGACGTCCTCGAGCAGCATGGTGAACTCATCCCCGCCCAGGCGGGCCAGCAGGGCACGCCCCTTGGTCGCGGTGCGAAGCCGCTCTGCGATTCCCTGCAACACACGATCGCCGAAGTTATGGCCGAGCGTGTCATTGATGGACTTGAAATTGTCTACGTCCACGAAGAGCAGCCCGAGCCTTTGACCGGTCGCCGTCGCCCGCGACAACGCGGTATTCAGCCGGTCAGATAGCTGGCGGCGGTTAGGAAGCTGTGTGAGCGGATCGTGATGTGCGAGATGGTGGAGCTGGCGGGTGCGCTCGGCCACGTGCCGTTCGAGCTGGGCCTGATGAGCGCGCAATTCGGCTTCGGCACGGGAGATTTGCGCGGCCATCGTGTTGAAGGACTCGGCGAGCGCGTCGATCTCTGCCGAGCCGCCGCGAGGTGCGCGCGCATCTCTGTTGCCGGCGGCCTGGAGCTTCGTTGCGGACGTCAATCGCCGGACTGGTACGGAGATGCTGACCACCAACAGTACGGACACGATGAGTACGACGCTGACTACGGCGACACCGGTCATTGTCAGCGTGTGCTCTGCACCTTCTGCAGATGTAGCTGCCCGTGCGGCTGCTTCCATCAATCCGCGCCGCGCAGGCTCCTGGAGATATTGCTGAACTCCCGCTGTCAGTGCGGCACTCTCCTCGAGAAACTGGCGGCGTGCGGTGTCGTTGGTTGCATCGAATTTATCGATGGCCAGCCGAAGTTTCACCGCCTGCGCAAAGTCCTGCTTCTCGAGATCCAGCCAGTTGCGGCCGGGCGAGCGCTGCAGTTCCAGGGTATGGGCTTCCAGAGTGGTTACAAACTCGCGTTCACGATGAGCAATCACAGGTGAAGGGGCAAAGTTGCCGCGAACGGCATTGATCGCCGAAGCGAGCTCGGCAAGGGACCGGCTTGCTACGACCTGCGTGCCGTTGATCGCGAGCCCGGCGCCGCCGGCCGAGTTGATTCGCTGTTGGACACGGTCGAGCGCGGCATAACGCTGCTCGAGCCAGTCAGCGCGTTGGGCTGCGTGCTTGGCCAGATCGCGCCCATGTTCCATGTGGCTCGTCAGTTGCGGCAGCAACTGTGCGCCGGGCGGTGTCGAAGCCGGGGGAATGGTGCCTGCCGTCTCGGGGCGTTGGCCCTCCGGACGTTGAAAATAGGTGAGTACCGCCGCATCGAGCGAATCACCGGCCGCCGTGATGCTGCCGAATCCGGAGCTGCGCCCGCTTTGCAGATATTCGATTACCGCCCGGTCGTACGCTACGAGCGATTCCACGACTACGCTGGCCCTTTGTGCCCGCGGCTCATGCTCGGTCTGCATGCTCCTCACGGCTTCCACGGCTATGCGCGTGGTGCGGGTGGCGAGGACGTGCCCCCAGACGACTACTGCGCAGACAGCCGCGAGACCCAGGCCGAGCCGACCCCCGATTCCCAGCCGCAGCCAGCGCCGGAAGCCTTGGGCCGGAACTGCCAGCGGCGGCGTGGCCGCTCGGGCAGCCTCGATGATTTCGGCCGTTTCAATGGGGATTTCTTGCATGCGACATAAGCCACGACTAGCAGATGATCCCTGCCTGCCAGCCGGGGCGGCCTTGGAATGTCGAAGCATGATGGGGGGAATCTGCCGGGCACTTCCGTGGCGGCCATCGCAGAAGCACAACGGTAACCGGACCTGTACAGCTATTTCACAGTGCTGGGCGCGCGCTGGCCGGCCGGCGGGCCGGTTTATCGTCGGCCCATGTAACTCATGTTTGCTTGATATACTGGTGACATGCAGATGAGGGGAATATGACCGAGATCGCTGACACCTTCGACTCGGCCTTCACGAAAGCCGTCGACCTCGGAAACCGCCTGGCCGATAAGGACAAGGACGCGGACCTGTGGGACATAGCGGATGGCCTGCTGGCCGGCGCCCTGCAGTATTGGCTGTACTCGCGCCAGCCGTGCGGTGACCCGCGCTGCCAGGACTGTATGCCGATCAGCACCGCGGAAGGCCGCATGGCCGAACTGAAACGGCTGATGGAGCAACTCGCCGCGGAGAGCGAGTATTTCCACACGCCCACCGACGCCAACGCCGGACGAGCCTAGTTGGGTTGTTGCGCCCACAGGGACGGGCGCAACAACAGATCAGACCACTGCAGCGGTTGTAGCCATATTCGTAGAGCTCGCCACTTCCTGCAACGCTTGTTCAAACAGGTTGAATCCTTCCTTGAGCAGCGCGTCCGAGATCGTCAGCGGCGCCAGAAAGCGGATGACGTTTCCGTAGATGCCGCACGAGAGCAGGACCAATCCTTTGCGTGCCGCTGCCTGCACCAGCTGTTTCGCCAGCTCCGCATCCGGCTGATCCGCACTGCAGTTCTTCACGAGCTCGATGGCCACCATCGCGCCCAGGCTGCGCACTTCACCGATGCTCGGAAACCTGACTTGCAACCCATTCAGGCGCGATGTCATGAACTTGCCGATGTGATTTGCACGTTGCAGCAGTTGCTCTTCCTTGATCACATCGAGCACGGCGAGTCCTGCCGCACACGCCAACGGCGAGCCGGCGAAAGTGCCGCCGAGTCCGCCGGGCAGCGGAGCGTCCATGATGTCGGCTTTGCCAATCACGGCTGACAGCGGTACCCCGCCGGAGACGCTCTTGGCGATAGTCATGAGGTCCGGTTCGACTCCGGAGTATTCGACCGCGAACATGCGGCCGGTGCGCGCGAATCCGGTCTGGATTTCATCGACGATCAGCAGTATTCCGTGCTGGTCGCACAGACTGCGCAGCTTACGCAGCAATTCGACCGGTGCCACGTAGAAGCCGCCTTCGCCGAGCACCGGCTCGATAATGATGGCTGCAACACGGGCCGGATCGACGTCCGCTTTGAACAGTCCGTACAGCGCTTCCAGCGAGTCTTCCACGGTGACGCCGTGGTAAGCCATTGGGAACGGTATGTGATAGACCTCCGGCATCATCGGCCCGAAGCCTGCCTTGTAGGGTTGGACCTTGCCGGTGAGGCTGATACCCAGGAACGTTCGGCCGTGGAAGCCACCGGAGAACGTGATGATCGCCGAGCGCTTCGTGTGATAGCGCGCAATCTTCACGGCGTTCTCGATCGCCTCGGCGCCCGTCGTCAGGAAGATCGTCTTCTTGGGAGTCTTACCTGGGGCAATGGCGTTCAGCTGTTCCGCCAACTCGACATAGCTTTCGTAAGGCGTGACCTGGAAGCACGTGTGCGTGAACTTCTCGAGCTGAGCGGCAACGGCGGCCTTGACCTTGGGGTGCAAATGTCCCGTGTTGAGGACAGCGATGCCGGTCCCGAAATCGATATACCGCGTGCCCTCAACGTCCCACATTTCGGCGTTCGTCGCCCGGTCGGCATAGATGGCGAGCGAGTTCGAGACGCCCCGGGGAATGGCTTTCTGGCGGCGCTGGTGCAGGTCGGCATTCGACTTCGACAAGGGGGGCTCTCCTATACGCTGAACGTATTGTAGCCCCGTCAGGACGCTCTACAATCATGCCCCGGCCCTTGGCGGGCCGATTCCAATATACCCAATGGGGGAAGTGACGTTTTGAGCGAAATCACGACCGACGTCGTCATTATCGGTGCAGGTCCCTGTGGCCTGTTCCAGGTATTCGAGCTTGGCCTGCTCGGTATCAGTGCGCATATCATCGATTCGCTGCCAATTCCGGGCGGACAGTGCGCGGAGCTCTATCCCGAGAAACCCATCTATGACATCCCGGCGCTGCCCGTATGCGGTGCCCAGGAGCTCGTTGACCGGCTGATGAAGCAGATCGAGCCCTTCAAGCCGCAGTTTCACCTGGGAGAGGAAGTGCTCGAATTTGCCCGGCGCGAGGATGGGCGGTTTAAGGTCGGGACAACGGCCGGCAAGGTCTTCAACGCCGGCGCAGTCGTAATTGCCGCGGGTGTCGGCTCGTTCCAGCCACGTCGAATTGGCGTCGAGGGTGCCGACGTATTCGAGGGCACAGGGATTCACTACCGGGTCAAGAATTCGAGTCACTTCCACGGCAAGCGGCTGGTGATTTTCGGCGGCGGTGACTCCGCTCTGGACTGGGTGCTGGAACTGGCGCCCAAGGCTCACACCGTGACGCTCGTTCATCGCCGCTCGGAATTTCGCGCAGCTCCGGCCTCCGTTGCGAAAATGCGCGATCTGGTCCAGGAAGGCCGGATGAAGCACTACGAGGGATTGCCGCACTCGCTCATCGCCGAAGGTAGCTTGTTGCAAGGTGTGAACATCAAGCTGAAGGAGGGCGGCAGCCACGCACTGGACGCCGATTACGTCCTGGTGTTCTTCGGCTTGCATCCCAAGCTTGGCCCGATCGCGCAATGGGGCCTGGAGCTCGAGAAGAAGGCGCTCAAAGTCGATACCGAGAAATTCCAGACCAGCCTGCCGGGTGTGTTTGCGGTGGGCGATATCAATACGTACCCGGGCAAAAAGAAGCTCATCCTGTCCGGCTTTCACGAGGCTGCGCTGGCGGCGTTCGCAATCCAGCATCATCTGTTTCCCCAGAAAAAGCAGTTTCTGCAGTACACGACCACGAGCCCGATCATGCATCAGCGGCTCGGCGTTCCAGATTGATGGATGCCGCCCGACTGATGGATGCCGAAATAGCCGACCTGCTGAATCTCCTCGAGCTGGAGCCGCTAGAGGTCAACTTATTTCGCGGCGAGAGCCGTGATGTCGGTAGTCCGCAGGTGTTCGGCGGCCAGGTGCTGGGACAGGCCCTCACCGCCGCTTCTGCGACCGTGGCAGGGAGGGTGGTGCACTCGCTGCACGCCTATTTCCTGCGCCGCGGCGATTTCAACGCCCCGATTGTCTACCAGGTGGATCGCAGCCTGGACGGCAACAGTTTTTCCAACCGCCGGGTCGTTGCCATCCAGCACGGCGAGCCGATTTTCAACATGGCTGCCTCGTTTCAGAAACCGGAAGACGGTCTCGATCATCAGATCGACATGCCGTCGGTGCCGCCGCCCGAGGAGCTGCCTGACGCGACCACCCCGCCGCCCGAAGTCGTGAAGCACATGTCGGACCGGATGCAGCAGTTCTTCGAGAAGCCGCGGCCATTCCTGTTCCGGTTGGTGCCTTCCTATGACACTGAGCACAAGCCCGAGCCAACCCGCCAGGTCTGGTTCAAGGCGGTGGGGCAGTTGCCTGATGAAGAGGCGTTGCATCGCTGCCTGCTGGCGTATGCATCGGACTTCTTTCTGCTCGGCACGTCAGTTCTGCCTCATCACCCGTCGAAGCTGGAGGGTCGCTTGATCATGACCAGCCTGGATCACGCCATGTGGTTCCATCGGTCTTTGCGGATGGATGATTGGTTGCTGTATGACATGGAGAGCCCGAGTGCTTCCGGCGCTCGGGGCTTTGCACGGGCAGGTGTGTTTGCGCGCGATGGCCGGCTCGTAGCGACGATCGCGCAAGAAGGCCTCGTGCGGGTCAAGCGAGCTAGCTAGGCCCCGTTCCTTTATGCGTCCAACCACAGGTTGAAACGCACATGCTACTGATAGCGGGCGTTGCGGCTATGGTGACCGCAGGACCCATCGCGATCGCGGGGACCGGCGGCGACGTCGACACACTCGAGAAGTTGTGGCCCGGTGTGCGCGATTCCACCGAAGAAGTCTTTATCAGCTCCGACCCCAATGTTACGGCTTGGGGCGAGGGTTCTGCGCGGCGCGTGCGCACAGTAGTTGCGCCGGTGGAAGCGCCTTGGCTCGGACAGCATGTGCTGTATCTGGAGGAGTTTCTCCACGACGATCCTGAAAGTATCCGCCGGCAGTTGCTGTTGGACCTGCAGCCTGCCGAGCCCCCGGCCGTGGGCGTGCGTGTTCGGCTGTATTCCTTCAAGGAGCCCCGGCGTTGGATCCATCTCGACCGCCGGCCCAAGCTGATCTCGGACCTGCATCGCGCTGAAGTGGTGAAGGCGGAAGGCTGCGATCTGATGCTCAAGAAGGAGGGGGACCAGTTCAGCGGTGGCACCGTCGGACGGGATTGCATAGACATCCGGGACGGCGGCCTGCGGTACGTCGAATATCGGCTGGTCGTCGGGGAGGACCTTTACTGGTACCGGCGCCGGGTGCTGCTGCGCAAGGGGAATGACCTGCAGGAAGAGGTGTTCGGATTCAACTGGTTCGAGTTGAATGACGCGCGCCTGTTCGCCTGTCGGGTGGAATGGTCAGTGACCGGCCGCAAGTCCGACCTGCGGCTGTTGGCCCGGTTGGAGCTCCATGACCAGGGTGGACGGGCGCATTTCGCCACCCCGGACGGCCGCAAGCTGGAATTGACGCTGCACAGCCAGGATTGGCCGTTCATGGCGGATCGGGATGCGTTGATCCTGCTGTTGCAGGACCAGGTGCAGAACACGCCGATGGCCTCGGCGTGGACTGAAATTGACTCGGACGATATCGCGATCAACCTCGGGTGGCTGCGCATCCAGTGTGGGTCGATGGTGCCCCAGAGGGATGAGTTGTTGGCCAGCCGGTAGGTTGGGCGCCGCGGCCGGGCGGGGCGCTGCGAGGTTGCCGGGCGCCGCAGGTGCTATGACGAATGGCGGGCTACTTGATTTTGGCCACGCGGCCTTCGGCGGGAAATTTCTGGAACTGCAGGGGGTCGTGGCCGGGCACGACGCGATCGGCAGAGCCGGCGAGCTGAATCATGCGCTCCTGTTGCTTGAGGTTCGCCGGATAGTCCGCCTCGCTGAAGGTCGCACTCGGCTTATGGTCGGCCAGGTTGCGGTACAGGTAGACGTTGTCCGATGCCAGGACAAACGGCGGATTGCCCTCGACTCGCAGGTACTGCGAGGCGAAAGTGTGGCGCGATCCGGTGTATGCCCGTATTCCGGGAATGATCTCGATGTTGTCGCCGTCCACCAGGCGCAAACGCCCTTCGGTATTCAGTCGCAACAACTGCTGAACATCATCGGGATCGATACCGCCGTGATGGCCACCCGGCTGCCACGCATCAGCCGTGTAGTACCGGAATTCTTCCTTCTGGATCCACACGGTCGCTTTGGGAAACAGATCGATTCCGCCCAGGTGATCCCAGTGTGCGTGACTGATCACCACGTCGGTGATTTCTTCGGGAGCCAGCCCCGCGAGGCGCAGTGCTTCATCTGGCCGCAGGTAGTCTGCGATGTTCTCTTCCTTGAACCAATGCTGCCGGTGAAAGCCGCTGTCGAAGAGGATGTTTCGCCCGCCGCCGCGTATCAGCCAGAAGATGAAGGCGGCATCGAGGGTCTGACCCTTGGGGGCACCGATCACGAAATTGGAGATCGGTTCGCTTCGCAAAGTGCCGTAACGAATCGCCTGAATTGAATACTCGGGTTTTGAGGAGGCCCCGAGGAAAATCACGGCAATCGCCGCAAGCAAAATCCGCTTCACGTCGCGCCTCGTCAGTGGTGCGATATCGGGCCGGAATAGGGGCCGCTGAGCAGCTCGCGAGCGATGTCCTTGGGAATGCCATACGAGGACTTCCATCCGATAGCCGACATCGGCGTCTCACAAAGCTTCAAGGCGAGTTCCAGCGGGTCGCTCGTGTCGCCCACGTAGGCGTCAAGCTGATACGCGAAGTCATTGATCGATCCGATTACACGGCGGTTGACCGCATTGCCGAACGTGATTGGTTCCATCAAGGCGATCTCACGCTGCACAGCGTCCAAGGGAATCTCGAGAGCGATGAGCAGATCCCGAACCGCCAGCCGCAGGTTGGAAGCGACCGTTCGCCGAAGCTCGTTCGCGGGTAACAGCACTGTCAACAGAGAACGCTCGCTGGTCGCCATCACTACTTGCTGAGGTCCGAGACGAATGAGGTGCAGGTACCAGGCACCCAACAGCGTGGCCGGCACGGCCGGTTCAGGCAACCTGGTGGCTAACCCCAGCCGCTTGCGAATTATCTGCGTACAGCGAAGAGTGAGCACGGCGGCTGGTTGGGGCGTTGGGGGTTGGCCTCAGTGCCTGGCATTTTGCACTAAGTTGTCAATGTCATGCAGCAGGATGGGGTTGAACTTGTCCGGCACTTCCATCATCAGAAAGTGACTCGTGTGTGGGATGGTGTCGGCTTTGAACGTGGGGAGCAACTTTCGGATGCGCTTCTCGTCCGTGGTGCCCAGGTCGGAGTTGATTGCCAGCACGGGGACATGGATGTCAGGTAGCACCGTTGCGAAATCCATGCTGAGCAACGCCTGTAGCGACGGGATGGCTACCTCGGGTGGCTCGAGCGACATGTCGTACGCGACCTTCTGCACGAACAGGGGATCGGCGCCTTTTTCAAACAGCTCCTCGGTGACGTATTTGCGCACGGAGCCGATGAAGTCGGCGCGGAAGGGAGCGACGCGCTTTTCGATCTCGGGTTGCGGCGTCGGTGGTAGTCCGATAGATTTCAGCGCGTCCACTACGATGATGCCGATCACGCGGTCGCCGATGCGGCGGGCGGCTTCCAAGGCGACCGTGCCGCCCATCGAGTGGCCGACCAGGATGATTTGTTGGTTGGGGAGCCGGCGAGCGACTGTTGCGACGTCCTCACCGTAGTTGCCCATTGACCAATCGCTGCGGCTCCTTGTTGATCCGCCGTGCCCGGCGAGATCTACCGCAACGACCGTGTACTTCGCTTTCAGCGGGTCGAATTGCGCGTTCCAGTAGTTGGCATCGGTAGCCCAACCATGTACCAGGATAATTGCTGGGTCGCCCTTGCCGTAGGTGCGGTACTCGATGTGTACGCCGTCAGGCTCGGTAACGAGCTGCGGCGAGCCGTCGGGACGTGCCGTCGCCGCTGGAGGTGTTGAAGCCATTGTGTCGGTTGATGCCGACGCGGCCGGCGCGCTGGGCTCGCTGTTTTTGCTGCAGGCGGATATGGCAAGGGCGGTAAGTGCTGCGAGCGTAATCAGCCGGCCAAGGGTCATGAACCTCTCCTATTGC
>JAQGOF010000073.1 GCA_028293745.1 Gammaproteobacteria bacterium
ACGGGGGACAAGCTGCGGACGGATGAACCGCCGAAAACGCTCACTTTCGAAGCAACTCCGATCAAGGTAGGCAATGCGCTATTCGTATGCACCGCGCACAACGTCCTCATCAGCCTCGATGCAGACAGTGGTCAAGAGCGCTGGCGCTTCGATCCGCACGCCGATACGACTGCTGCAATGCACCTCGCGTGTCGCGGAGTGTCATACGACCCGGGCAACGCCTCGCGTGATTTCTGCGACGGCCGCATCTTGATGGCGACGGTGGACAATCGCCTGCATGCCGTAGACGTCGCGACTGGCAAACCCTGCCCCGATTTCGGGAAGAACGGTGCTGTGGATCTGACGGTGGGCATGGGTAACAACCTGCCGGGCTACTACTACACCACGTCGCCGCCGGTGGTCATCGGGCATGCGGCGGTGCTCGGCGCGTTTCACATGGACAACCAGACCACCGACGAGCCGCCCGGCGTAGTACGGGCGTTCGACACGCGCACAGGGCAGCTTTTGTGGGCTTGGGAAGTGCTGGAGCCGACGAGCCGGCAGAAGCTCAATCCAGGGGAGAGCTACGCGCGTGACACGGCCAATGCGTGGAGTGTTTTCAGCGCCGACATCGACAACGGCCTCGTTTTCGTCCCGACGGGCGGGCCGCCGCCTGACTACTTTGGCGGCCTGCGCACGCCGCAGCAGGATCGCTACAACGATTCGATTGTGGCGCTGGATGCGAACACCGGTGCGGTGCGCTGGAGCTTCCAGACCTCCCATCACGATATCTGGGACATGGACGTTGCGTCGCAGCCGGTCGTGGTCGATCTCGCCACCGCCAAGGGGCTACGGGCCGCGTTGATCGCACCAACCAAACGCGGGGAAATCTTCGTGCTCGATCGGTTGACGGGAGAGCCGATCTTTCCGGTCGAAGAACGCCCCGTTCCACAGAATCCTGCCCCGGGTGAACGGCTCTCCCCAACACAGCCCTACACCGTCGGTTTCCCGTCATTCTCGCCTCCTCATCTCACCGAGGCGGACATGTGGGGCGCGACAATGTTCGATCAACTTCTGTGCCGGATCGAATTCCGCAGTCGCCGCTACGAGGGCCACTACACGCCGCCGACCGTTCAAGGCTCGATCGGCTATCCGGATATCTTTGGCGTCTTCAACTGGGGCAGCGTTTCAGTCGATCCCGAACGCCAGCTGATGATCGTCAACCCAACGTGGTTGCCGTATCTGACCAAACTCATCCCGCGTGTTGAAGCCGACGCTCTCGGAATCGTGCCTTTCGGCACTCACAGCACCGCGAAGGCCGGCGGTGGGTTGCATGTTGCAGGCTACGTATACCCGCAGGCGGGCACTCCCTACGGAGCAGTGTCCGGACCGTTCCTCTCGCCGCTGGGTTTCCCGTGTCACCGTCCACCCTGGGGCGCTATCGCAGCCGTCGACCTGAAGTCGCACAAGGTGCTCTGGCAGCGGCCCTTCGGTACGACCCGTGACGTCGCACCTCTGGGTCTGCCGTTCGCGACGGGCGTCTTCAGCTTGGGGGGGCCTGTGGTCACGCGCGGCGGTGTCGCGTTCATCGGGGCGGCGATTGACAACTACCTGCGTGCCTTTGACATGACTACCGGTCAGGAGCTGTGGAAGGCCCGCCTTCCTGCGGGGGGCCAGGCGACGCCCATGACCTATGTGTCAGAGCGAGACGGGCGGCAGTACGTGGTCATCGCGTCTGGCGGCCACGGGTCAATGACGACCAAAGCGGGAGACTACCTCGTGGCGTTCGCGCTGCCCAAATAGCCGAATGACGGCTGTTGGTATGAACGCTTTGAATTCAGACTTTTGTCACACGGGGATCGCAATGCGCGCAGTTCTCATCCGGTCATATGGACCGGCGGCTGACCACCGGATCGAGCAGGTTGAATGCAACGCTCCGGGAGCGGGTGAGATTCTGATCCGTGTCCAGGCCGTCGGCCTGAACTATCCGGACCTCCTGATGCTCGAGGGCAAATACCAGGTCCGTCACGAGACTCCGTTCGTGCCCGGACGAGATGCGGCCGGCATCGTTGCGGCCGCAGGACCGAACGTAAGATCGTTTCGGCCCGGCGACAGGGTGATGTGCCAGGTCTCGCACGGAGCGTGGGCGCAGAATGTTGTTGCCCCGGTTTCCAGATGCTACTTCATGCCCGAGAAGGCGACATTCACACAAGCCGCCGCCATGATCACTCCGTACAACACGGCTTACGTCGCGATCGTACTGCGCTCGCGGCTGAAGGCGGGAGAAAGCGCGGTGGTAACCGGCGCCAGCGGCAGTGTCGGGATCGCGCTCATCCAGGTCGCCAAGGCACTGGGTGCCTATGTCATCGCGGCTGTGTCCTCGCCGAGCAAAACCGACTTCGTCCAGCGCTGCGGCGCCGATGCGGTCATCCTGACGAGCGGCACCGACCTGAAGAAAACATTCAAGGAGCAGGTCCTCGCGGCCAACCGGGGCAAAGAAGCGGACGTAGTCTTTGACACGGTGGGGGGTGAGGTATTCGCCGCGGGTCTTCGCGCACTCGGTTTCGACGGACGCCTGATCGTGATCGGTTTTGCCGGATCGCAGATTCCGGAAGTCAAAGTCAACTATTTGCTCTTCCGTAACCTGTCAGTCATCGGCGCACCGCTCGATGTCAATTTCACCGAGCGCCCGAGTGCGATGGAGGCCGGAGTAAAAATGCTGCGCGACCTCTACGACCGCGGGCTGCTGCGGCCGTGTATCAAAACGGTGCTGCCGCTCGATTGTTTCCACGAGGCCATCCAGCAAGTGTCCGACACGGCGACTCCCGGGCGCGTCGTACTCACGCTAGCGTGAATCAGGCGACTCGCTATACGGGGTCCCAGGCAAACACATCCGCCGAAACGTCGAGATTCTGAAAACTCGGGCGAAAGGCCGGCAGCATATGCTCCGCGAGCGTCTGGGGCGTCCATCCTTCAGCGCGGTGCAGCGACCGGATCGGCCGCGGATGCGAGAAGAGGAATACCTCGTTCTTGCGAACACAGAAGATCTGTCCGTTAACGTCCGCTGCCGCGTCCGAGCACAGCAGCACAGCAAGTGGCGCGATCTTGTCGGCCGACATTGACTTGAAACGCGCAACCCGCTGTCGTTGTGCCGGGGTCTCCTCCGGCATCGTCTGTGCGAGCCGGCTCCACGCAAACGGTGCGATGCAATTCGAGCGCACGCCATATCGCGCCATGTCGAGCGCTATCGACTTCGACATCGCAACGACCCCCAGTTTGGCGGCGGAATAGCTCGACTGACCCACGTTGCCGATCAGGCCGGACGATGAGGAAAAGTGCACGAAGCAGCCGCTGCCCTGCTGCCGGAAGTGTTCGGCGGCAGCTCTCGAGACGAAAAAATAGCCGTTCAGATGAACGTTGACGACGTCGTGCCAGTCGGCGTGGCTCATCTTGTGAAAGATCCGGTCACGCAGGATGCCAGCATTGTTGACGACGGCATCGATGCGCCCGAAGTTGCGCACCGCGTCGTCGATGATACTAGCGGCGCCCGCTGGATCAGAGATACTGGCGAAATTCGCCAGCGCTGTGCCGCCAGCTGCAGCGATCTCAGCGACCACCGCGTCGGCGGGCCTCCTGTCCTCCCCCTCGCCCGCGGTCGAACCGCCGAGATCGTTGACCACGACTTGAGCGCCTTCGCGCGCGGCCAACAGGGCGATCTCCCTGCCTATTCCGCGTCCGGCTCCGGTTACGACGACGACTTTTGCTTTCAGCATATCGCTCCTCTCGCTGCAATCGCGAGCCGTTCAGACAGGGCTTGTGCCTCGCGCCGCAGCGCGGTGGGAAACGGATCCCGTTCGTCCTCACCGACGTCGGAATTGCGACCAACGGCTGTCAGCGCAAACGCGACCTGCCCTGTGTCGTCGAAAATAGGGGCGCCATAGGCGGTGATGCCGCTGCCGAAACGCTCCGGAACCGAACGCGAGACCCCCAGTGACCTCACTCTCGCGAGGCGCTCATTGATTTCCTCCATCGACGGCACCGTGCTGACATTGGCCGCCTTCAAGGCCGCTATCTCCTTCTCTATGTGTCCGTCCACCTTCTCACGCGGCAGAAACGCGGAAAACACGAGGCCGCTCGCCGCAAACAATGGTGAGACAACGAGGCCGGTACGAAGGTCGGTGGTTACTGGATTAGGTGACGGCTCCCAGGCAATTACCGTAGGCCCGCGGTTTCCCCAGACGGCAATACCCAATGTCGCATTCAGACGCGAGCTCACCTCGGGTAGGGCTGCTGTCACCAGTCGCACGGCGTCCACGTGTGAGAGCTGAGCAAGGGCTTTGCCCGGCGAGAATGCGCCCAGGTCGTGGGCGTGGGTAACCATATATCGACCACCACCGAAGGCCAGTGGCTTGCGATCCGTTCGTTCGAAATTCTCCACCCGCGCGACGAACACTATGTGGTCGCCACCCGGATAAGTGGCGACCTTGACACACTCGAGAAATGCAGTGCATCCCACGATGATCGGCAGACCCCCGATTCCCCTCCGGGTCTCAATCGCCGCAAACTTGTCCGCGCCCGACTTCGCGAACCGTTTCGAGATCTCAGCCTGGCCCTCGGCCAGGATGTTGATGATGAAGCGCTCAGCATCGCGAAATATCGGGAAGCTCCTCGCGGACAACGCCTGGCTCCACAGCACGAGCGGCGGGTCGAGCGATACCGAGCTGAATGAATTCGCGGTGACCCCTACCGGAACACCATTGGCTGCGACGGTCGTAATGACCGTGACTCCCGTCACGAAGGTCCCCAGACAATCGCGCAGGTTGCGTTGCTCGAACTGCGGCATAAGTCGGCGCTATGCTGCTTTCTTAATTAGATCATTTAAGCATATCTGATATGTGTTTTCAACGACAAACCACCGGTGAGAGCGGCGGCAGCGTTCCAGCCCGCAGGCCACGGACGGCGGCCGAGTTTTTTCCCGAGCCGACAGGTCCCGTGGCACAATAGGAGAAATACCGGTTTCTTGACGCTGCTGGAGGATGTGATCCTCTTCGGTTACGGAGCAATCAATGGCGAAGTCGGCGCAGTCACTGCGCGGGAAGACGGCGAGCCCCGAGGCGCGCAACGTTATCGACTCGAGACGACTGCTGTATTTCTATCATGTCGGGCGAATGCGCAGTTTCAGTGTCGCGGCGTCCTTTTTGGGCATTGCGCAGCCCGCCCTCAGCCGCCAGATTCAGCAGCTGGAGAGCGATCTGGGAGTTCAGCTGCTCGCGCGCAATGGCCGCGGCGTGTCGCTCACGGAGTCCGGCACCATTCTGCACCGGCAGGCCCTGGCCATCCTCGGCGAGATGTCGAGCACGCTCGAGCAATTGCAGGTCGCGCGCCACAAACCCACGGGCCAGATCAGCATCGCGGCTCCGGCCGGCATCATGAGTCTGTTCATGCCGGACATCGTCCGGCGGTTCATCGCGTCGTTTCCGGAGATCCGACTGACCGCGATCCAGGCTGCTACCGGCGAAGTGTATGACCATCTGGCCTCCGGAGCGGTGGATGTTGCGGTCATCATGCATCCGCGCAGCGCCCAGAAGATTTTCTGTCAGCGCCTGACTGTCGAGCCGCTGCGCCTGGTGGTCCGTCGCCAGCATCCGATCGCCAAGCAGGAATTCGTCGAGCGGGATCAGCTCAAGTCCCTGAAGTTCGTGCTGCCCGCCTCGCGGCATGGCATGCGCGAATACATCGAGCGATATTGCGAGGAAGGCGGAATCGAGCTCGACTGCAACCTCTTTATCGACAGCGTGCCCTTGATGAAGGCGCTGGTGCTCGACCTCAACCTCTGCGCCTTCCTGCCCAAGCAGAACTGCGATACGGACCTGGATGCGTCCAATTTCGTCGCGCTGCCGCTGAAACCGGTCCTTACCCGCACGGTCTACGTTGCCAGCCTCGAAGCAAGATCCAAGTCGCCCTTCGTGAAGGCGCTGATCCGTGAAGTGATCTCGGTGTTCAAGGAGAAGAGCGCGGCTGCGTAGATGCACGCTGGCGGGCCACCTGCGCACGTCGAGCCGGCGCATACGCTTCTTGAGCCAGGGCGGCGTGCAGCTCCGCTGTCACGTCGTAGTGATGCTCGAGCCCTGTGCGCTCGAGCAGGGCCAACGGACCTTGCGGATACCCAAGACCGAGGCACAGTGTCTTATCCAGATCCTGCGCCGAGGCGAGTCCCTCATCGAGGCGCCGCAAGAGCGAGTTATAGAAGGGGCGGATCAGACGATTGACGATCCTGCCCGGAAAGTCATTGCAGACAGCGGTCACCAGGTCTGTCGCCTCGAAAACCGCCTTGGCCGCGGCAAGCGCGGACGGGGTCGTGTTGGGCTGGCGGACGAGCTCGATGAGTTTCGTGGGCTGCGCGTTACCCAGACGAAAACGGGCGAATCCGACGACATTCGATGGCTCCGTCGCGAGCGCTTCGCCCGTGTGCACACCCAGGCATTCCTCGCCGAGCTCTAGCGCGATGAACGCGAAACCCGCCCGCTTCTCCAGGGAACAGTAGGCCTCGCCGCACCGCTCGCCGATCATGACGATGCCGGCGCCATGCGGTGTCGCGGCCGAAAGGAACGGGCTCGGTTCCGGGAACGAGCGGCTGGGTCCGGCTTGCAGGACGCGATACGTGCTCATCTCAGGCTCCGAAGAGTTTGGAGTCGTCATAACTGTAGAACCCTCGGCCCGCCTTCTTGCCGAGGCGCCCCGCCGCGATCATTCGCTTCACGAGCGCCGGACACGCCGCGCGCGGTTCGTATGTCAGACCGTACATCGCCTCGCACAACAGACGCTGCGTATCGAGGCCGATCAGGTCCAGAAGCTGCAGCGGGCCCATCGGATATCCAAGCGCTGCCTTGATCGCCTTGTCGATCTCCTCCGCCTCTGCAACGCCTTGCTCGACCAGACGGATGGCGTCGTTGTTGTATGGAATCAGGAAGTAATTGAGGATGAACCCCGGCGTGTCCTGCGTCCGGACCGGTTGCTGACCCAACGACTCGCAGAATGCCCACGCCCGCCTGAACATATCCTCCGATGTATTCAAGCCGGCAGACATTTCGACGAGCTTCATGAGCTGCGCCGGCAGGCAGAAATGCATTCCGACGAATCGGTCCGGACGTCCGGACCCTCCCGCGATCTCAGTAATGGAGATCGTGGAGGTATTTGAGGCGAACAGCGTCATCGCCGGGCACGCCTCGTTCAGGCGCGAGAACAAGTCCTGCTTCACCTTCAGATCTTCGAATACGGCCTCGATGACGATGTCGCAATCTCCGAGATCCTCCAACTGGCTCGTATCTATCCAGCTGGCGAGAATTCCCGGCAGCTTGTCCGCGGCTAGCTTGCCTCGCTCCACGGACCGTCTCAGGAAGCTCTCCGTCTGCCGGCGGGCGCTCGATAACGCGTCCGGACGTGAGTCGTAGACCCGCGTTTTGAATCCGGCGCGAGCGGCCACGATCGCGATGCCGGCGCCCATCGTACCGGCCCCGACGACGCCGACTGTTCTGATGTCATTCATGATCAGGTGTCCTCAGTGCGCGACGCCTTGTCCGCCATCGACGTAGATCGTCTCCCCGGTGAGAAACGAGTGGCCGGCGGTGAAGAGAGCCGTCACCAACACAGCGATATCGTCGGCCGTACCGGGACCGCCTTGCGGAATTCTCCGCTCGAGGTACGCCCTCAGTGGACCTTGCGTCATGGCCTCACGATTCAGATCAGTCACAATGTATCCCGGAGCCACGTTCAGCACCCGGATGTGATCGGAGGCCCACTCGACGGCCAGCACGCGAGTAACCGCCCCGACGGCTGCCTTCGACGCGCAGTAGGCGAGGTTGCGCTTGACGCCGAGCTTGTCGAAGAACGATCCGATGTTGACAATCAATCCGCCTCCGGCCGCGACGAGATAGGGGTACGCAGCCTGGCAACCAAACACGGTCGAAAGGACATTCGTCGAGACCGCTGCATCCCACTGCTCCCGCGTCATGTCGGCGGAACGCGCTTCGTCGTGGACTCCTGCATTGTTGACGACGCCTGCAAGCGGTCCGGAGTACTCCGCAAGCTGCTTCACCGCGCGCCGTACTGCGCCTTCGTCGGTTACATCGGCGCGGATGGGGAACCAGCGCTCGCGCGTGGCACTCGAGGCTGCGGGGCGATTCGGTGGTGCTCCTGATCGCGATAGGCAGCCGACTACGTAGCCCGCGTCGGCGAGGAATTGCGCAATCGCGGCACCGATGCCACGGCTTGCGCCAGTCACGAGGACGCTACCTTTCATATGTCCTTGAAAACCGGCTTGCGCTTCTGCGCGAACGCGTTCATCCCTTCCGCCGCATCCGCCGTCTGGAATGCGAGAGTCGATAAATCAGCCTCGATCCGCAGTCCCTGCTCGAGAGTGGTCGCCGCCCCCCGCTGCACTGCCTCCCGCGCAAACTGCAGTGCCAGGAGACTGAACCCGCAGAACTCGCGCGCGAACGCGACAGCCGTGTCCAGCGACGGGTTCTCCAGAACGCGGTTCACGAGGCCCAATTGCAGTGCTTCGGCCGCCGACACCGTCCGGCCGGTGAGGATCAACTCCAGTGCCCGCGATTCACCGATCAACCTCGAGAGGCGCTGGGTGCCGCCGTATCCGGGTATCAGGCCCAGTTTGATTTCCGGAAGTCCCAGCTTGGCCTGCGGGTAGGCGAGCCGGAACGTGCAGGCAAGCGCGAGCTCCAATCCGCCGCCAAATGCGAATCCATTGATCAGCGCGACGGAGGGAATCCTCATTCGATCGAGCTTGGCGAACACGCCCTGACCCAACTCCGTGCCCTGCCGCTGTGCCAGTAACGAGCGGCCGAGCAGCTCTTTGATGTCGGCGCCCGCACAGAACGCCTTGTCCCCGGCGCCGGTGACGACGAGCGCTCGAGCGTCGGTTGCACTGACATGGTCGACGGCCGCACCGATTTCGCGGATGAGCGTGAACGTCAATGCATTCAGCGCGTCCGGCCGGTTCACCGTCATGACGGCGCACTCCCCAACACGCTCAAGCTCGATAGGCATTGGCTGAATCCTGCGTCAGAGCGGTCCACCGAACCGGTATCGGTTGGATCTTCTTCGACTGCACCCACGCGAGGAGCTCGCGCTTGAGGACCTTTCCGCTCGCCGTGAGCGGAAAGGCCGGCAGGCTCACGAAGTATTCCGGCATGTCGAACTTGGAAAGGCCCACTTCGTTGAGGTGTGACAGTAGAGCCTGGGGTGTCGGCGACCGGCCCGTTACAGGAATCACCGCAAGACAGACCTTCTCGCCCAGACGCTCATCTGCCACCCCGAAGGCAGCAGCTCTGCTGACCTCCGGGTGACGGTGCGCAAGCTCTTCGATCCTGGCCGGATGAATGTTGTGGCCGCCGCGGATGATGAGATCCTTCTTGCGGCCGACGACTCGCAGGTTGCCTCGGTCATCCTCCTGCCCGAGGTCACCGCTCATGAACCAGCCGGAGGCGTTGAAGGAGTCTTCCGTCATCAACTGATCCGAATAGTATCCGAGCATCAGCGTGGCACCGCGGCCACCGATCTCACCCACTTCACCGGCGCCCACTTCCACGTCTCGGTTGTCCTGCGACCAGAGTCTGATTTCGTAGGAGCGACAGCCGCGTCCGCATGTCGCGGTGATCGTTTCGAGGTCATCCGTCGGGAGCGTGTAATGGTGCGAGCCATTCTCGGTCATACCGTAAATGTTCTGCGGAGTCGCGCCCAGATCCATGAGCTGTCGGGCGACCTCAGTTGGAATTGGCGCACCCGCCATGTAGAAGACCGAGACACGATACAGGCGCGTCAGGCTGCGCTGTTTGGCGGCAGCAAGGACGTCAATCGCATGGGTTGGAACGCCCATGACGTACGTTGCCTCGCTGCGCTCGATCCAGTCGATCGCAGGCGTAGCCGGACTGAGCTGACTGATCACGAATTCGCAACCCGCAACAAGGGTCTGCATGAGCCCCACGGTTGCGATGTGATGACTCAGCGGACTCAGGCTCAACAGCGTCGTCGTGCTGTCGTGCTTCCAGTCCTCCACCATTGCGCGTGCATTCGCCAATAAGGTGTTGTCGCTGTGCATCACGCCCTTCGGCACTCCGGTGGTTCCGGACGTGAACGCGAGATAGGTTATTTTATCGGGGTCCGTCTCGGGTGGCGGCGGAGGGTCCTGCGCCCTTCCTGTCGGAAACGGCAGCGCACCCTGCGGCACGGAGTCACTTCTTGCACTGGAGACTGAGTAGATGCAGCGCATCGCGGGAATTTCCCGGGCGCGGACGAACACGTCCGCTTGCCCACCATCCGCTCCGTAGCCACTTTGTGTGAACAGGGCGCGAGATCGAATGTTTTCCAGCAATGACAGAATTTCCGCAACCGTGTAGTTTTGGTGCAGCGAGGGATTGCAGACGTACCCGTTCCGGGCGCAGGCCAACAGGACGATCGCGGCCTCGATCTGATTGGGGAGCCAGATCGATACCCGATCGCCCGCGCAAAGCCCTTGCCGATGAAGATCAGCAGCGACGCAGTCGACCGCTTCGAGCCACTCCCGCCACGTCAGGCGCCGCCGTCCGTCGCGCAGTGCATAGGCCGATGCCCGTTCCGTCGCGTGTTTGACGAGTAGCCCGTACAGCGTATCGTTTTGCCACGACCCCGATTCGTAGTAGCTACGCGCTGTGCGCGGATCGTGGAGTGTCAGTATCTTTGCCATCGCGCCCCGTGCCTCGTCGTCGATCAGGCGTCGCTCGGCGCGGCAGGGCGGAATCGAGGGACGAACATTCCTCCACCGATATCGTCCCACCAGATGGAAACGGGCATGCCGATGCGAACCGCCGAGTGTGCGATATCGGTAATGTTGGTAACCAGGCGGACTCCGGGGAGCGAAGGAAACTCGACGACTCCCACCACATAGGGGACACGGCTCGCCACCGCCGGATGGTTCGGGTGATGAACCACGCAGAACGTGTAGACAACGGCAGGCGACGGCGCCTCCACCCACTTGGTCTCGACGGAGTGACACCGATAGCAGATGGGCCGCGGTGGATGCCTCAGCGCCCCACAGGCGCCGCAAGCTTGAAAACAGAGTCGCCGCTGTGCGCACGCCTCCCAGAAGCCCTGATCGTCGCGGTCCGGCTCCGGACGTGGCATTTCGTCAGGAAAAAAACTCACTGTCGCCTACCCAGGATCGTCCCGCTGGTCGGAGACACTCCCAATCCGCCTGTTACCAGGCAGGTACGGGCGTTCGGAACCTGCGACGTCGATTCGCCGCGGAGCTGCCGAACTCCTTCGATCAACAGGTTCATGCCGTGCACATACGCCTCCGACAGCTGTCCACCTGAGGTATTGAGCGGCAACTCTCCATCAGGCCAGCGTATCCGACCGCGGGATATGAAATCCCCGCTTTCTCCCCGGCCGCAAAATCCGTAGTCCTCGAGCGCCATCAGCGTGAGTCCGGAGAAATGATCGTAGATCTGCGCAACATCTATTTCTCGCGGAGAGACGCCGGCGCGCGCGAACAGGTCTCTCGTGAACCGCTTGCTGTTGGTCGACGCATAGTCATCGTCCGGCATGTTGTGACTTCCCAAGGGTCCTGTTCCCCAATCGGGTCCGCTGCCGTGCGCAACGGCAAGGATATCTACCGCCTGGGCGGACAAATCGTTTGCCCGCTCGCGCGTCGTAACCACTACTGCACAGGCACCATCCGTCTCCAGACAGCAGTCGTACAGCCTTAGAGGCTCGGCGATCCACCGCGCTTGAAAGTATTGCTCCCGACTGAGAGTTCGCGCATACATGACGGCACGCGGATTTCGGTTGGCGTTTGCACGGGCATTCAGCACGACCTCGGACAGGTGCTCCTCCGTGATCGGATACAGGTGCATGAAGCGCCGAACCAGCAGCGCGAGCATCTGGGGAGGCGCAAACAAACCGAAGGGATTGACGAAGTTGCCTTGAGTGCGCCCCGTCGAAAAGCGACCGAATCGGCGCCCTTGCCCCTGACATAGCCCGCGATACACGACGACGACGTTTGCGTGGCCCGCCTCGACCGCCGCACACGCCTGTGCCAGCGCTGCGATCGAGCCGCCGCCGCCGCCGCCCCACACCATCGACGACCAGCGAATGACCGGGACACCCAGAGCCACTTGCATCAGCGGCCCCTCATTCGCGTCGTTCGAGAATGAGGCGAATCCGTCGACATCGCTCGCCGACAGGCCAGCGTCGCGCAGCGCAGCGCAGATCGCTTCGGCCGTAATCTGAAACTGGCTGCGGTCCTGTATTCCGCCCCAACGGGTAAATTCGCTCTGACCCACGCCGACGATGCAGGGCTCTTGCCGGGCGACGCTCATCCAACGATCCCTTGGCTGCGAAGACTCTGGACCTCGTCTGCCGACATGCCGAGCAGCTCATGCAGGACCGCATCGGTATTCTCGCCCAGCATAGGTGCAACCTTCAGAGGCGGTGCCGGTGTGCCGCTCAAGCGCGGGAACACCGCAGGCATCTTCAGCGGGCCCAGGCGCGGATGATCGATGGTCGCTATCGCTTCGCGAGCCGCATAGTGCGGGTCTTCCATGATCTCCGCGGCCGAGTAAATAAGAGAATGCGGGACGCCGTTCGCTTCCAACGCCGCACATACGTCGGCTACCGCGTTCGATTTGATCCAGTCGGCAACGATTCCGTTGATGGCTTCGTAATTCGCAACGCGCGCGGGGTGCTCTGCAAAGCGCGGATCTTGAGCGAGCTCCGGTCGTCCGATCGCTACACAAAGCCGTTGGTACACATTGGTCGCGGCAATCGTCAAGGCCAGGTAACGCCCGTCGTTCGTTGGATAATGATCGCCGGGTGAGGCTGCGTAGGACACATTGCCGGATCGCTCCCGGCGGATCCCGAGCTTCGCGTACGCCGTGGTCATCACCTCGGTGAACCTGAAGACAGTCTCGAACAGCGATGCGTCGATGTGCTGCCCTGTCCCGCCGCGTGCGTCACGGTTATAGAGCGCGAGCATTACGCCGAGCGCGCCGAAAATGGCAGTTTGATAGTCGGCGACGGCGAATCCCGGTCTCACGGGCGGGCGGTCCGGATAGCCTGTCATATGCAGAAAGCCGGAAAATGCCAGGGCCACCCGGTCATACGAAGCGCGGCCCGCGTTGGGCCCCGTCTGGCCGTAACCGGAGATGCTCAACATCACCAGACGCGGATTGATCGCTTTGAGCTGCTCGTAGCCGATCCCCCAACGCGTCATTGTTCCCGGCCGGAAGTTCTCGATGAGCACGTCCGCATGCCGTGCGATGTCGCGCAGAATCTGCTGGGCCGGCGGCTTGCGCAAGTCGAGCGTGATCGAGCGCTTGTTGCGGCCCTCGACGTTCCACCACAGGCTCTCGCCCTGACACATCGGACCCGACTGGCGGATCGGATCGCCGCCCTCGGGCTGTTCGATCTTGATGATCTCGGCGCCGAAGTCACCCAGCAGCGTTGCCGCGACCGGACCTGCAACCATGGTCCCGAGCTCTAGTACCCGCAAACCCGACAAGGGCCCCTTTGCAGTGCTGGCCAAAAGTTTCTCCGCTGCAGGACTTTCGTGACCGATATCATATTGGCATATCTATTATGTGTCAATATCATAACTGCGACGAGGGATCGGGCATCCCTCCTAGCCGGGGCGCACTCGCCGCCGTTGCACTGGCGCGAAATGTCGGCGCGAGCGGGACCGGCAACGCGGGAAGCTCGCGCCCATTCACCATGAGTCGATGAGCAAAAACCTGCCGCGCCTGCACTTGCGGGTCCTGCACCGCCTCCTGCAGCGTGGCGACGATCGAACAGCACACGTCCCGCCCGCGAAGCTCCGCTCGCCATTCGTCCGCGGTTCTCTGCGCGATGCGCCTACCGACTTCCGCAATCACCTCGGCGCTCGGCGCACTCGCACTGCGCAGCGCGTGCGGCAGCTCGATGAGCCGGCAGAAGTCCTCCCAGAACCTGTCTTCCAGCGGGGCGGCGGCCAGAAAGCGGCCATCGGCCGTACGGTAGATGTGGTAGCGGGGCGATGCGCCTGTCAGGAGCTCCCCGCCTGGCCTGGGCCAGTCCCCGGCCGCAAATCCATTTCCCAGGCCCCAATAGATGAGCGGGAAAAGGTTGTCGCTCATGCCGATGTCCAGATAGGTACCAACACCGGTGCGCTGCCGCTGCTGCAAGGCGAGCAGAACGTTCATGACCGCCGGATAGGCCCCGCCTGCAATGTCCGCCACGAGCACGGGCGGCAGAGCAGGCACCCCATCAACACCCGATGTCAGGCTCAGTAATCCGGTCTCGGCCGCAAAGTTCAGATCATGCGCCGCCACCGCACTCTTCGGCCCGTCCTGGCCCCAGCCGGTGATCGAGCAATAGATGAGACGCGGATTCATCCGGCGCAGCGCCTCATGACCGAAGCCCAGCCGTTGCATCACACCGGGCCGAAACTGCTCGATGAGTACATCGGCATTCTCAATGAGCGGCCTGAGACGAGTAAGCGCATCCGGCGCCTTGAGATCGACAGCGATGCTTTGCTTGCCGCGGTTGAGCAGCAGGAAGTTGATACTGTCCTCGCCCACCTTGGGCTCGTAGCTGCGCATCTCGTCGCCGCGCGGCGGGCGCTCGATTTTGACCACCCGCGCACCTGCTTCCGCCAGGATCAACCCGGCGAGCGGCCCCGGCAGCAGGGTGCCGAACTCCAGAACTAACAGTCCTTCCAGCGGGCGCGCCACGGCGCTCATGGCGCGCGCGCCGCAAACCGCCCCGCGCGCCTGCCAGATGTGAACGCCCAGGCGAGATGATGTCCGTGGCCCTTCAAAAGGAGGCCTCCCTGCCCGCTGGAGCCCGCCGCGTAGAGACCTCGTATGGGCTCGTCCTTGCAATCCAGGACTCGATGCTGGTCGTCCACTGCAAGCCCTCCTTCACTGTGCACAAACACCGCTTGCACGGGGCCCAGCGCGATGAATGGGCCGCTGGACAACGGTCTGCGCGCCGCCGCTTCGCCACCGTTACATTCGAGCGGCGCCAACGAGTCGTTGTATGCCGCAACCACGGCGGTCAAGCGAGCGGCATCCATATTCAACTTCTCCGCGAGTGCCTGAAGGTGCGGCGCTTCCGTGTACACATCCGGTCTGGTACGTCGATAGTCCGGCAGAAACGCATACGCGATACCGGGGGCCGTGGAAATGAATCTCGGCCACGCCGAATAGAGCCTCGCAATCCGTCCGTCGATCAGGATATGAGCGCTCTTGTTCGGCTGCTTCGGCAGCTCCAGCGCCGGCTCGTGCAACTCATCGCAAAAGCGCTCGCCGCGCTCATTGATCAGGATCGCCCCGTCCTCGAACAGCCGCAGCGACGGTGCGAGAGCCGTCGTCAGGAACCGCATCATAAATGGCCTCAGAACCGTCGCAGGCAAGTGCTCCATGGCCCATTCGATACCAAGAGCGACCGGACGCCACGGCGGAAGCTTCCTGATCAGGTTGTCGTGCTGCGGCGGCCTGAAACGCAGCTCAGGCCCGAGAGCAAGGTCTCCGTTGATCACGCGGCCACCGAGCGCCTCTCCAAGCCGCTGACCGTCGCCGGTCGCAGTCGTGTTCAGGCCATCGATCTGCGCCGCCTGGGCTCCCATGAAGCGCGCCTTAAATTGCGGGCTGTTGGAAAAGTCGCCGGCCGCAAGTATTACTGTTCTTGATTCCAACCGTTGCACCCGGCCTGAGTGCTCGTACCTGAGCCCCACGACGGCGCCATCCGATTCAATCAGGCCGGCGACCTGCGCGTTGGTCCGGATGTCGACGTTGGCCCGGCGAGCGCGCCGCTCGAGGTTGTAGATGTAGGAGCGGGAATTGGGCAGGACGCTGTGCATCCTCTTACAGCGATGCGGTGGTTCTGCCATGGGACCATAGAAGCGGATTCCCGAATCCATCAACCACTGAAACGTAACCGGCAATTCCTCACACATCACCCGGCGCAATGCAGAGTTGTCGCGCGAGTCAAGTTCGCCGGCGAATCCCGGCATGTCCTCCCAATGGCACAGCGGGGAATCCTCGATTCCAAGCCGCCGCTGATAAGGAGTGCTGCTCGAGGTGATGGATCCAACCGACCACAGCGTCGAGCCCCCGAGAGCCGGATTCTTTTCCAGCAGTGCGACGCTCGCGCCGGATTCGGCGGCCTCGATGGCTGCTGCCAGACCCGCTCCTCCGCCACCGACGACTGCGACGTCGCACGATCCGACAGCACCATCGCAATCCCGAATCATGATTACTGTCGGTGGGGGCGGCCGAAAATCGGCTCCTTGTACGGTGTAGGCGGCAACTGCCAGGTGCCGGTCGAAGGCGGTCTGACCTCCGCATCGACGTGGACGTCAATGACGCAGGGACGATTGTTCGCAAGCGCACGCTCGATCGCAGGCCGCAAGTCCGCGGAATGCGTTACCGTCGTCCCATCTGCGCCGCACGCCCTCGCCCACGCGGCGAAGTCCGGATTGTACGGCTGGGTTCTGTCCGAGTTTTTGTAGAAGGCGGTGCCGTACTCACGGCCGCCAAACAATCCGTACTGCAAGTCGCGTATCGCAGCCCACGCGAAGTTGTTCCAGATGATCCAAACGCAGGGAATGTTGTATTCGACAGCAGTGCAGAGCACATACGGCGTCATCGTGAAGCCGCCGTCGCCAACCACCGCGACGCATGGCTGATCAGGGGCGGCGAGCTTCGCGCCGAGCACGCTGCAGACGCCAAAGCCCATCGATGAATAGCCCCAACTGTTGAGCATGGCCTGCGGACGGCGAGCTTTCCAAAACTGCATGAACCAGTTGTGATGAACGCCGGAGTCCAGTGTGAGAATGGCGTCGTCGGGCAGCGCGTCGCGCACGGACTTCACGACGAACTCCGGACGAAGCGGACTCGTCGCCTCTGTGAAGTGAGGACGTACGTATGCGTCCCACTCTTCCTGCCACCCCGCGACCTGATTGCGCCAGGCGGTCCATGGTGCGGCGGTGATTTCAGTTTGTGCTGACAATCGCGTGAGTAACTGCTGCAGGAACGTCTTCGCGTCCGCAATCACACCGAGCGTCGGCACATAGTTGCGACCAAGCTCCTGGGGGTCGATGTCGACATGGATGAGCTTCGTTTTCGGAAAATTCCAGGAGTACCCGGGATGCCAGGTCGAAGAAGAACGATCGTCAAACCGCGTACCAATGGTCAATACGAGATCCGCGTAGCGCCCTGCCTGGTTGGCCGGATACGCTCCATTGCGCCCGATGAAGCCGAGGGACAGCGGGCTATCCATCGACAGGCAACCCATTCCGTTAGGCGAGCTGATGACCGGAATGCCCAGTCGTTCGGCCAGCGCCGAAATCTCCGGTCCGGCCTCGGCCAGCGTCGCCCCGTGCCCGATGAAGCATACGGGTCGAGCGGACTCGGCGATCATCTTGAGCGCGGTTGCGAGATCGGCCTCGCTGGCCGCGGGCCTGTGGCGCGCGTCTAGACTGGAGCGTGGCGGCAACTCCACCTGCGCTTCCTCCTGAAACACGTTGTAGGGTATGTCGAGGTTTACCGGCCCCGGGCGGCCGGTAACCATGGTGTCCATCGCTTGCCGCAGGGCAAGCGGCAGCATGTCGACGCGGGATGGTTGAAAGCTGCGCTTGACCACCGGACGCATTACGGACGGAAAGTCCGCCTGATTGTGTTTGTAGAGTTCCTGGAAAGGTCCCCGATTCATCTGCGAAGTCGGCACGTCAGCGGTGATTGCGAGGAACGCGGATGAATCCGACAACGCCGTTGCAAGCGACATCACCATGTTGGCGGAGCCGGGTCCCGTCGACGTCAGCGTGGCGACCGGCCGGTGCTTTACGCGGAAGTACCCGTCGGCCATATGACCTGCACACTGCTCGTGCCGCGGCGAGATGAGTTTCACCTCGTCTCGAACGTCGTAGAGCGAATCGAGGAGTCCGACATTGCCATGACCGCAGATCCCGAACACGTACGGCACTTTCTCCTGCACCAGGAATTGCGCGATGAGATCCCCGCCCTTCATTGCCGCCATAGGTTCGATTCCCGCGGTTATGGGCCGAAGCCCGAAAATGTGACCATTCTTTCCTCGCTCATCTCCCGGATCGAATACTCGGGGCCCTCCCGGCCGAAGCCGCTGTCCTTCGAGCCGCCGTAGGGCATCGAGTCCACGCGTGAGCTCGATGTTTCGTTGATGTATACAGAACCAACGTCCAGGGTGCGGATTGCCTCGAACGCGCAATCGATGCGCCGCGTGAAGATTCCCGCCGCCAGCCCGTAAGGAGTTGCGTTGACGCGCGCGATAGCTTCGGCAAGCGTGTCGAAGTACAGGACATTCAGCACCGGACCGAATACCTCGCGGGAAACAACATCCATGCTATCTGTAACATCAGTCAGCAATGTTGGCGGCACGACGGAACCCTCGCGAGCGCCGCCCACGAGGCGGCGCGCTCCGCCATCGAGCGCTGACTGTATCCACTGCGCAATGCGGACCGCCGCGTGCTCGCTGATCACCGGCCCGGTGACGGTGCGCGGATCGCGCGGATCTCCGAAAGGTACGGCTGCGGTCAGCTGCGCGAGCGGTCCTTCCACAGCCGCTCGCAACGAGCGATGCACCAACAGAATCTGAATCGAGGTGCACACCTGGCCAGCCTTGCGGAAAGCGGCATTCACGACCTTCGGCAAGGCGGATTCAAGATCGGCATCGGCGCAAAGAATGGTGAAGGCGATGCTGCCCAACTCCATCTGCGTGCGCCTCAGTCCTGCCGCCCGCTGAATGGCACGGCCCGTCTCGGTACTGCCCGTAAAGGCGACGTAGCGAACTTGCGGCTGCTCCAGCAGTTGACGCACAACTTCGGCACCGCCGTAGACGACAGACAGGAATCCCTGCGGTACGCCGGCCTCACTGAGAATCTCTGCGAACTTAGCCGCGGTCATGGGTGTATCCGACGATGGCTTGAGCACCACTGCGTTGCCCGCCGCAAAGGCCGGTGCGATCTTGTGTGCCACCGTGTTCAAGGGCGAATTGAACGGGGTGACCGCCAGCACGACACCGAGCGGCACGCGAATCGTGAAGCCGAGTTTTCCCGCGTGGCCCAGCGAGCCCGCCAGAGGAATCATGGCTCCTGCGAACCTGCGCGCCTCTGTTGCAGATAAACGGAGTGTCTGCATGCAGCGCGTGACTTCGGCGGCCGCATCGACAGCGGGAAATCCGGCCTCCTGTTGCATGAGGCCGATCAATTCAGCGGATGCACGCTGCACGCCCGCGGCCGCGCGCTCGAGGATGTCGCCGCGCTCCGCCTGCGAGGGTGCGCCGCGTCGGTACGCAGCATGCGCGCTGCCGACCGCTCGCCGGAGTTGATCTGCATCGGCTACCTGCGCCTGACCCACTTGCTGCAGCGAGAACTTGTCGAGTACAGGGATTGGAGCACCGACGCCGGCCAGGTGCTGCCCATCGATG
Source organism: Gammaproteobacteria bacterium (assembly GCA_028293745.1). Taxonomy (GTDB): domain Bacteria; phylum Pseudomonadota; class Gammaproteobacteria; order Steroidobacterales; family Steroidobacteraceae; genus 13-2-20CM-66-19. Next base: position 19,471 of record JAQGOF010000073.1, read on the forward strand.
AAAAGCGGGCAGTCGCAGCCCGAAGGCCCCCTCTTCACACCGGCACCTCGGCATCCTCGGCGGGCGACGTGAGGACGAAAAAAACGAGTGGCACGAGTCCGCAAGCCGTAAATGAGTGCCGGATGCCCGGCGGTATCCAGACGTAATCGTGTGTGCGCAGCAGACTCTCGACACCGTCCAGCGTCAGTAAACCCTCGCCTTCAAGAACGAAATAGACCTGCTCCTGCACCGCATGCACGTGCTCCTCGACATGTGCCATCGGCTGGTAATGCGAGATCCGGAAGTCGATGCGCCGCGTCCCTACCAGTGCGCGCGATACAAGCTCTTTGGACAACGCGCCGCGGAAATGGCCCGGGAACTCGCGCCACTTCATCGACGCGATATTGCGCAGGAATGCTTCCTTGGAAACGGTCGTCTCACTCAATTGCGAAGTCTCCCGTGATCCGGACCGGCGCTAAGGCACTTATTCGTCTTCAGTATACCAGAAATACCGTTCTCAGTACATGATCCTGCCCATGGCGACGAGTCAGTACCGGACGCTCACTGTGGCGCCGTACATCGCCCCGAGGGCGGGATAGCGTCCGAGGGTGTCGTAGCTCGCGACGACGTTGGTCCAGTAATACTTGTCGGTAACGTTCTTGCCCCAGACCTGGAACCGCCACCGGTCATCGGAGCCGTGCACGCCCGCACGCAGATCGATTAGCGTGTAGCCGGTGATCTGGTACGAGGGCTCGTTGAAGCCTACGATGGCATTGGAGCGATCCCGGTATTGGACGGTCGCGCCGACGAATCCGTACACTGCCCCGAGTGGGACCTCGTAGTCGGCAGCCACGGACCCCTGATACTTGGGCGAGAACGGCACGTTCGCCCCGCTGAAGTTGGCCAGCTGGCCCGCCGCATTCACACCCCTGTAGTCGATGATCTTCGAATCGAGGTACAGGAATTGTGCACTCGCAGTCAGGCCGCGCAGTGGTGCGGCGGTCAGATCTGCCTCGATTCCTTGCGATTTCGACTTCGGGATATTGACCAGGGCGTCAACGATCCCAAACACAGGATCAATGAGCTTCGTGCGCAGCTGCTTGTCCTTGTAGTCGTAATAGAACGCGGCCGCGTTGAGCTCCAGGCGTCTCTCCAGGAAACTGCCTTTGAGACCGACCTCGTAGGACAGCACGGACTCCTGAGTCACCGGCTGGTATTCCGTCGTGACGGACCCGGGAATCGCGCCGAAGCTGCCCGCCTTGTAGCCCTTGGAAACGTTGGCATACGCCAGTACGCCAGGCCGCACTTTGAAATCGAGGCCGGTTCGCCATGAAACGTTGCTCTCCGACAGCGATCCTCTGTAGGGGGAGAGCGCGAAGCCATTCGCCGGATCGAGGAGGAAGCATTGCAGAGGGATGTACGGCTGCACGGGATGCTTACCAAAGAGGGACGACAGCACCTCGAAAAACTGCCCCGTTGCGTACGTGGGGGGACTCCCGAATCCCTGATCGGCGTCGCAGTTGTAGCTGGTGCGATCTGCCTTGGTGTAACGGGCCCCCGCCTTGACAGCGAATCGGTCGCTGACGTCCCTCTCGACGTCCGCGAAGCCGGCGTAATTCTTCATGTTCTGCCGGGCCGTGAAGATATCGGTGTTGATGCCGAACGCTACGTTGGAGGATGCCTGGCTGAAGTCGAGCTCGGCCACCTCGTCCGCGCGATCCTTGGAGAAATTCGCGCCGATGACGAATCGCGTGCGGCTCGGGTCCGTGTTTGACACGCGGATCTCCTGAGACAAGCTCGTCACTTTACCTCCCTGGTTGTAGACGTCCAGATCACGTACCGTGACCGCATCACCGCCTTGATTCTGGTGCAGGCGGAAGTCGATGTAGGAAGTCAGGAGCGTGAGCGTCAACGCATCGGAAAGTCCAATGTCGCCGCGCAATCCGGCTTGATAGAAATAGTTATTCGAGAAGGGAGGATGCACCGCTGAATAATCGGCCGAATACGGGTCGTTGGGCGCAAAGGGGTAATTCACGAGCAGCGGCGGCACGACCCCGCCGGACTGGGCCTGCAGTCCGAAGTACTTCGGAGCGATCGGTTGCGACCGATCATTCCAGGCGTTCAGACTGAAGAGGAAGTTGGTACGCTCGGCCGGTGCCCAAGCCAGGGAGACGCGGCCTGCGTACACTTCCGGCGCACCGTTCTTCCGGTCGTTCTGGTAATAACCATGCTGCCAACCATCACCGTGGACGACGTGCACGGCCGCGCGTGCGGCGAGGGTGTCGGAAAGCGGCCCACTGACGTAGCCCGTTGCGTCGACCGTATTGAACCGACCGTAGCTCACCGACGTGCCGGCCTCGAACTTCCGTGTGGGTTTGGCGGCGATGAAGTTGATCGCCCCACCCGTCGCATTCTGTCCGAAGAGCGTACCCTGGGGCCCCTTGAGCACCTCGACTCGCTCGACGTCGAAGTTCACCTGGGTCGTGAGGACCGGAAATGGCAGTGGCATCTGGTCCACGTACACGCTGACCGTGGGATAGGCACCGAGCGTTGTCTCGTAGAACCCGACGCCCCGCAGCGTGAGGACCGGCGTATTGCTGCCGCTGGTCGTGAATGACAGCCCCGGCACGGCGACTGCCAGATCGGCGAGCGTCCAGATCTGGCGATTCCTCAAATCATCGCCGGTGAGAGCGGTGATCGTCAGCCCGACGTCGTTGATTGATTGCTCACGCTTCTGCGCGGTGACGGTGATTTCCGGGAGTCCCGTGTTCTGATCTGCGACGGGCGGCGCCGACGCCCCTTCTTGCGAAGCCGCAATTCCCGCGGTGCCCAGGCCAATGCCCGCCACCGCCGTGAGTCCCAGCGTATGCCAGCTGCGGCTCGGTCGCCCGTTTCCCCTAGCGGACATGGTCGCCCCCATTTGTGTCGAGTACGTTATCGGGATATTCCCATTTACGATAGTAGTTATGCCATATATAGTTGTAACAATTCAAGTGGCGCACGCTTACGATAACAATGTTTGCAATGAGGAGATCTCAATGAGAGTCCACGCGACGTGCTGCTTCGGCGCAGCATTCATGCTCGGCGCCTTCGCTCTGGCCGAGCCTCCAGCGACGACGTCCGGTGCCCCTCCCGCCGCGACGTCCGATTCCCATCCCGCTGTAATGATTGATCAACCGGAAAATGCTCAATTCCAGTCCGCTCCCGGGGTGCCGGCCTGCAACACAATGGTCGGCACGCGCGGCGATCCCTCGAAGGAGCCCGCGACATTTCTCGTGAAGATGACCAGCGGCTGCGTCGTTCCGTGGCATTGGCACCGCGCGACCGAAGAAGTGATTCTGCTCAAAGGCACTGCGGTTGCGCAGATGAAGGGAGAGAAGCCCATTGTGCTCAAGGCGGCGTCGTATTCGCAGCTGCCCGTGAAACACGTCCACCGATTCCGGTGCTCTTCGAAGGAGGATTGCTATGTATTCGTAGTTGCCGATGCCCCCTTTGACATCAACTATGTCGACGCGACGGGCAAGGAAATTACTCCGACGGAGGCGATTGCCGAGGTAGAGCGAGACGGGCATCGCGGCTGGTAGGTACAGCGTATCCAGGCGATGAACGGCGCGTTTCGGAGTCGCTCTCCAACGCGCTGTAGAGCAGCGCGGCCGACCGGTAGATACCGTGGATCATTTTCGAATACGGAATCGCAATAAATAGCGTAACGACGTTACCGAGGTGCACGGCAAGCAGGATGCCGGCGGCCGCCGTACCGCGCAGAGCCAGCAGCAGCAGCCCGGTGAGCGCCGTAAGCGCGAGCAGGATCAGCAACGCGTTGTCGGATCCCGCGGCCGATGCGGAGGTCGGCGTGGGATCACCTCTCACTTTCACCCACGCGAGGCCGGAGGTGCCAACAAGCAGACCAATGCCGCCCCAGAGGCCGAGCTGCACGGGAATGCTCCAGAAGTCGTATGGCGCTTTCCGGCCGAGTATGTGGTCATACACTGTAGCGACACAGGTAGCGGCAAAGCAGAGTGCGAAACCGTAGAACATCGCGTGATGAAAGTAGCGGCGCGCCTTCGAGTAGCTTTCGTCGCGATCATTGCACCCCTGTCCCGCGCCTCCGTCGAGGTTGCGAAGGCTCAACGCGTCGTACATAGCGGCACGAACCGATCGCGCGTGGACCTGCTGTCTGCCCGCTACATCCCTCCAGAAGGCCATGGCACCAATGGTGACCGATGTCAAAGCGAATAAAGACGCTGCACCGGCAAGACTCATCATGATCCAATAGGGCACGATTGCGTAGAACGCGCCGGGATGCCTGGCGGGCTGGAACAACACGGCGCCGTCTATCAGCCACAGGGCCAGCAACACTGACACGATGGTGCCCGCCGCCATCGCGCTCGCGACGATTGAGCCGTTTCGGCGAAATAGCCTCCCGAGCGGCTTTGGCCAGCAATACTGCTCGTAGCTGCGCAGCCGAACTTCCGCAAACACCTTGGGAACATTGATGCCGAACTCATGGGGCGGAGCGTATTGACACGAGTAGAAACAGGCTCGGCAGCCGTGGCACAGATTGGCGAGATAGTTGAGGTCGGCATCCGCAAAGTCGCGGCGGCGCGTCATCGCCGGAAAGACCGCACAGAAGCCTTCGCAGTAGCGACAGGCATTGCATATCTCCATCGCTCGACGCGCTTCCACGTATGCATCCGCGTGCCGCGCCTCGCGCAGCTGGCATCCGGTCAACGGAGCCTTACGCAGCACAGCCTCGATCGGGTCAGCTGAGGACATGCCGGGCGGCCTCCCTTCCGGCGATGCGGCCGAAGACCGTGCCGATAGCCATACCGAAACCGGCCAGATAACCCTTGCCCAGTATGCTCCCCGCCATGATTTCTCCCGCGGCGAACAGGTTCCGGACGCCCCGGCCGCTTTGCAGGTAAACCCGTGCGGACTCGTCAACCTTCACGCCGAGATAGGTGAATGTGATCCCGGGCCGCAGCGGATAGCCGAAGAACGGTGTTGTGTCGATGGCTCGCGCCCAATGTGTCTTCGGTGGGTCGAGCCCTTCAGTAGCGCACTCGTCAAGATCGCTGCTGTCAAACCTGCCGGGCCGAACAGCAGCGTTGTACGCGGCAATAGTCTGCGCGAGATTGCCTTCCGGAAGGCCAAGCTTCTGCGCCAACTCATCGATGGTGTCCGCCCTGATAGCCGGATACGCGGTTGGCATAAACAACTCCCGCGCCTTCGAGTCGATGATCGCAAACGCAAGCTGATCGGCCTGCATCGCCACCAGTCGCCCCCATATTGCGTATCGCTTGGGCCAGATATCCTCGCCTTCGTCGTAGAAGCGACGACCCATTTTATCGACCACGACCGCAAAGGGTATGCAATCGATTCGCGTCACGATGCCACCATCGAATTTGGGCGACCTCGCGTCGATGGCAACCGCGTGGCACTGCGTGGGATCCCCTACCGACGCGATACCCTGATCGAGCAGGTTGCGAAGCACGCGACCATTGGCGTAGGGCGTACCACGAACGATGAAATTCTCGGCACGCGGGCCCCATGCTTGTTTGAGCCATTCGATGTTTGCCTGGTAGCCCCCCGACGCGACGACTACGGCCTTCGGAAAGATCGACTCCTGACGCTCGCCTTGAACGATATCGAGTCGCTGCACATCAAGGCCGTCGAGATGGAGAGCAACGACCTCGCTGTCGTATGCGACATCTATGCCGGATCGGGTCGCGCTCGAGTAGTAGGCGTTGACGAGCGCCTTGCCACCACCCAGGAAGAACGCATTCGTGCGCGCGAGCGACAGAGTGCCGGAGAGCGCCGGCTGCAGTAGCACACCGTTGCGTGACATGAACGAAAGTGCATCGACAGTTCCACGGATCGTCAGGCGCGCGAGGCCTTCGTCCGTATCCCCATCAGTAACACGCAACAGATCGCGCCAATACTCCTCTTCGTCGTAGGACCCAGTGAGAACACCTGTCGGCTCGCAATGCATCGCGCGAAGGTTGCGAGTATGTCGGCTGTTGCCCCCGCGCATCGGCCGTGGGGCGGAATCGAGCAGCAGTACCGACGCGCCAGCCTTGCGAGCTTCAATTGCTGCGCAGAGGCCGGCATTGCCGCCACCGACGACGGCGACATCGCAGCTGCGCTCGAGTTGTTCACCCATATTAACTGCGTCGGTCAGAACTCATAGGACGCCTGCACTCCGTACATTCGTGGCACGCCCATGGCCGCACCATTGATCCCGAATGCACCACCTTGCGCAAGACCACCGACAAAATAGAACTTGTTCGTTAGATTCTTGCCGTAGGCAGACAAGGTCAGCCCGGAACCGAACACGCTGTGCCAATCGAGGTGCGCGCCGAGCAGGGTGTACCCGTCCAGCTTGGTGCCCGGCACCAATCCATCGTTCTGGCTCGAGAAGTACTGCTCCGTCTGATGGTATACATCCGCACGCAAGGACACCGGTCCTGCACCGGTTGGCACAGTCACCTCGCCGTACACTGTTCCTGCAAATCGCGGCGAATCAGGATAGGGGCCAAACACCTGCGTCTGAGTGAAAATGACCGAGACATTGTCGGTGAACTTGGCATCCGTGAACGCGGCGTTGGCGCCGACGCGCAGCCAGTTGGTGAGTCGCAGATCGGCATCGGCCTCGATGCCCTTCACCCTGCCCGCAGGAATGTTCGCGGTGAGGCCCGCCAGCACGACTGAGCCCTGGTAGGGCACATTCACGTACTCCACGCGCTGCACCTGTCTGACCCACGATTGATAGGCGGCAACATTGAGTCTCACCGGGATGCCCGCAAATTCACCATGGAACTTGGTACCGAGCTCGACGTCCTTCACAGTCTCCGGGAGAAACACGTTTCCGCCCTGCGTGCCCGGCAATGGAACCGGCGGCGCGGTGCCATTGAACCCACCGCTGCGCCAGCTGCCGCGGTGCTCGACATACACCAGCACGTTTGGCGTGACCTGGTATTCGAGCCCGACCTGCCAGCTCGGCTTGCTGAAGCTGATACGCTCCTCCGGTCCGCCGAAATAGGCGTCGTTCTCGAGATTTTCCTGCTTGTGTTTCGCCCAGGTGTAGCGTCCCCCCAGCGTAAAGCTGAGCCCCTCCAGATGGGTAAAGGAAGAGGTGTCGTAGGTTCCCTGGGCAAACACTGCGTAAGTCGTATCGTACTCGGCGTAATTGTCGATCCGGTGGGCGCCGATGCCGGGCACGTCGAACGGAGTGACGTTGAAGGTGTCGTGCTTCTTCTGATAAGAGACGTACAAACCCATTATGTAGTCGAGACGCCGGTCGAACGCCTTGCCGAGTACCTGGAATTCCTCGGACATCTGTTTGGTGCGGTAGTGGTAGCCCGTTCCAAGCAGACTGTATTGCGGCTCGAATGCGTAGGGCGCGCCGAACAGATCCGTAAGATCATCGGTGAACGCCTGAGACGCGCCCAGAATGTTCTTGATCTGCAGCGTCTCGCTGGGCGAGTAGGTCGTCGTATTGGAGGCCAACCAGCTCTGGGCCTTGTGGTCAGATGGCTCGTTGTCCCACACCGTATACTTTGGAAAGGTCTTCTCCAACTTCACGAACTCGACGACGCCCGGGGGGTACGCGTTCGGATGCAGGCGCAGGTAGTTGGCCCACGAGCCCGGCCCCGTGACGTTGTCGAGAAATGGCGTGAACAGGGCCGCAGCCGAACTGGCCAGCGGAAAGCCGTTGTTGGTCGCGCCCAGAGGGTAGACCGAGTAGGCGTACTGGCCGACGTTGTTTCCGCCCGACCAATCATACTGAACGGTTGTCAGGCTCTTGACGGTGTCGCTCGGATTCACCAGCAGGGTGACCCGGCCCGACTTGCGATTGGTAACGCCCAGCCGGTTGCCATCCGGCAGATTTCGGACGTAGCCGTCGCGAAAAGTATAGTCCCCGGCTATTCGCAACAGCACGACGTTGTCCACGAGCGGCAGGTTGAGCGCGCCCTGCGCGTTCGCGGCCTTGTAGTTGCCCGTGCCCACAGTCATGTATCCGCCGAACTTGTTCGTGGGGCGCGCCGTCGTGTAGAGAACCGCACCGCCAGTGACGTTGCGTCCGAACAGCGTTCCCTGCGGTCCCTTCAGAACCTGGATCGAGGCCAAGTCGTAGATTGAGCCCGCGCTAAGGGTGTTGAGCTGCACGTCGTTCACGTAGGGCAGCACACCGGGCAACGTGCCGGAGAACGCATCCTGGGTCTGGCCGCGCATCGCATAGCTTAGGTCGTTCTGGTTCTGGGACTGACGGATGACCAGGCCCGCGATCGAGTGCTGCAGGTCCTCCTGGGAGTTGATGTTCCGCGCTGCCAGCGCGGCCGAGTCGAGGGCGACGACCGCGACGGGCACGTTCTCCAGACTCTCCTCGCGCCGCCGTGCCGTGACAGTTATCTCCTCGACCGCGGGTGCTTCCGCCACCTCGGCACCGTGCACGGGCTCCGGCATGATCCCTGGCGCCCACAACGCCGCGGTCATCGCAACCAGCAGCGTCTTCCGGGTGGCATTCATAACCAACAGTGGTCGGTCGATCTCTACCATAGTCCCCCCAATGATTGGCTCAGACGAGTAACTCGCCGGTGCCGCGCCGCAACGCGCATCATTCGGCTGTTATCGTATAATGCTATATTCGATATGTCTAGTTGCTATAATTCAAATTGGCTGTAGAGGAGCCCGCTGCCATGAAGTTACTGTCCAGTCCGCCCTCGCCGTTTGCCCGCAAGGTGCGCGTTCTCGCCCTCGAGAAGGGCCTCGGCGAGCGGCTCGAAGTCATCGAGGCGCATCCCTGGCCCGAGCCGACGGCAATCATCGAGTTCAATCCCCTGGGGAAAGTGCCGACACTGATACTCGATGATGGCTCGTGTTTGTACGACAGTCCTGTCATCTGCGAGTACCTGGATTCGCTGGACCCACGTTCGCCCTTGATTCCAGATCGCGGTGCCGCACGCTGGCGGGTTTTACGCCTGCAGGCGCTTGCCGACGGGATCCTCGACGCCGCCGTCAACCTGGTCCTGGAGCAGCGACGTCCCGAGGCGCACCGTTCCAGCGCCATGCAGAAGCGCTTCACGCTCGCGATCCAGCGCTCGTTCGAGCGGTTGCCGGGAGAGCTTGCGGTCGCCGATGATCGCTTCGATCTTGGCCAGATTGCGGCCGCCTGTGCGGTCGGCTATGTCGAATTCCGCCTCCCGGATTGCAACTTCGGCACGGACGAGCCGAGGATTCGCGGTTGGTGGACCCGGATCCAACGGCGGCCCAGCCTGCTCGCCACGCGCCCGGTGTTGGTGTGATCTAGCCCTCGAGTACCTCCCGTCCGCGCAGTGCCGAGCGCGCGATGATCTGTATCTCGGCTGGGACCGCCGTCGCGGTGGCGAGATCGAGGGCCAGTTGAATGTCCTTCCGGCCCAGGGTGGCCGGATGGCGCCCCGGAACGACCGCTCGATCGAGCCAATCGAGCGCGGTACTGGCGGCAGTTCCCTGCAGCAGGATTGCGCGCAGCTGCGCCCGGTCCAGTCCCAGTGCCTGGCCGTATTCCAACACGAAGTGCGCCGCGGCGAGATTCGCATTCAACAGCAGATTGTTGAGGATCTTGGCCGTCTGTCCGGCGCCGACCGGGCCGACTCGCAGCACCCGGTCCGCATAGCTGCGCAGAACCGGCATGGCCTTCTGCACCGCCGCCGGCTCTCCGCCAACGAGTGCCAGCAGCCGGCGCACCAGAGCAGCTTCACGCCCGCCCGAGACGGGCGCGTCGATGAGATCAACCCCTCGCTCGGCTGCGACAGCCGCTAGACGCCGGCATCCTTCGGGCGCCATGGTTGTGTGGATGGCGATTACCGAGCCCGGTTTGAGTTGGGCCAGCACGCCGCGGTCCAGTAGCACCTCCCGCACATCGGCTTCGGCAAGGACGCACAATCCGAGATGATCGACGAGTCCCGCGAGCACGGCTGGCTCGTCGCAAGCGATTGCACCCCGGGTGACGTACGGCACCAGAGCCTCCTTGCGCCTTGCCCAGACGTAAAGAGCATGTCCCGCGGCCGCAATTACCTCGGCCATCGGTCCGCCCTGATCGCCCAGGCCTATGAACCCGACCTTCATCACGTCGCCGCCAGGGCAGCCCGCCGCAGATACGGCCGACCCCAAAGGAAGAGCAAGATCGCCACAAGGGAGGAAAAGGTGGAGACGATTGCCACGGAATGGCCTACCGACTGCTCCGATGCGAAGACACGGTCGGTCAGCAGCGCGGTCAGCAATGGGGACATGCCGGCGCCGAAGAGGGTCGCAAACAGTGTATAGATCGCCGTGATGGTTCCACGCCGTCGCTGGGGAGTAATCGACATCATGCCGCTGGCAACCGCACCGAACGGAAAGTTGGAGAACAGTCCCAGCATGAGCAGCGCAGACTGTGCCAACAGGAGGTTACGCGTCAGCATGGCGATCATCGTTCCAGTGAGCAGACCGATCGCAGACACTGTCCCTACGAGGAAGGCGGCATCCAAGCGACCCTTCGCCTTCCAATAGTCATTCAACCAGCCGCCGATCCAAAGCCCGCAGGATCCAAGCACCGCGACCGGCACGCCGATGCGCAGTCCCGCTTCGGCAAGCGACATGCCGTAAGTACGCACGAAATGCTGCACGCCGAAGATTTGCGCCGTCTGCAGCGACATGGTGGACAGTGCGAAGCCAACCACGAGCGCGAGGTAAGCCTGCCATTGGCGAGCAAAGCTGCCCAACGCCTCGCGCGCACCCGTAGGTTCGTCATTGGGCCCGATCCCGCGCCGCGGCGGCTCGGGAAACGCGCCGATGATCAAAGCCAACACGGCCCCCGGTGCGCCGACGACGAGGAAAGTCATCTGCCAGGGTTTGATCGCACCGATCAGCGGCAGGTGATAGAGAGGCATCGCGGCAATTGCCTCGTAGAGTGCTCCTCCGAAGATGAGCGCGATCCCGGTACCCAGATTCGCGCCCATGATCATGATCGAGTAGGCCCGACCGAGCTGCCTTGGCGCAAAGCAGTCGGCGAGCAGCGACCATGCGCAAGGCAGCAACGCCGCCTCCCCCAATGCAACGCAGAGACGGGCCGCGGCGAGATGCCAGAAACTCGTCGCCATCATGCACAGCATCGTCGATGCGCTCCACAACAGGATCGCGCCACGCAGCACTGATAGCCGCCTGAACCTGTCCGCGAGACGTCCGGAAATCAGGCTCGCGACGACATAGGGGCCTGCGAAGACCAGGCCGAAGAGCAGACTGAACTGGGTATCAGTCAGCGTCAGGTCGGAGCGGATGGGTTTGATCAACAGGCCGAGGATCACGCGATCGAGAAAGGAAAAGATCATCGCCAGCGTGAGAAGTCCGAGCAGCACAACTGCGTATCGCGGTTGCTCTGCTCGTACGACCGACCGCACGTAGACCTGCGCATTCATCCCTATAGCGTGAAGCCGACATCGACGCCGAACGCACGCGGTTCGCCGCCATACACTACGTAGGTCTTATTGTCGGGCGGTGGACCGAAGGTAAAGCGCGTGCCTTGATCGGCGAAATAGCGATTCGTCAGATTCTTGCCCCACAGAGAAACCATCCACTGCCCCTTGCGGTAGCTGAGGCTCGTCTCGAGCATGCCGACCGCTTTCTGGGACAGCTCGTTGAGTGTGTCGAGGAATTGCGAGCTCTGATAGATGTAGTTTGCCCTGGCAGTGAGCTGGGCGTCCGCGGGCAAGCTCCACGTGTACCGCGCCCCGGCATAACCGGTCCATTCAGGTACGCGATTGAACCTCAATTGCTTGGCGAGCTGCGGATCGACGGCAGGATTGTAGACGGGGCCCGCCACGGCAAGGCCCAGGAACTCATTGAAGCGCGCCCGCACGTAGCTCGCATTGGCGAGCAGCTCGAGGCCCCCGAACGGGCGATAAGTGCTTTCGAGCTCGAAACCGCTGATTTTCGCGCTGCCCGCGTTGCCGAGCGTCTGAATTCCGTTCACCGAGATGGTCCGTTGAATGTTCTTGTAGTTTTCCGTGTAAGCGGCAATGTTGACTCGGGCCCGGCCGTCGAGGAAGGTCGTCTTCAGGCCCGCTT
>JAQGOF010000107.1 GCA_028293745.1 Gammaproteobacteria bacterium
CCCGCGCTTCTTGCGGTCACAGTACCGCCGTGCAGTTCCACCAAATATCGAACCAGCGCCAATCCAATTCCCAATCCCCCCTCGGTTTGGTGTCCGTCGGAACGGATTTGGGAGAACATTTCAAATATGCGAGTTATCGAGTCGGACGGGATGCCTATTCCGGTATCCACCACGCTGATGACCGCGTGGTCTCCGTCATGCTCGATGGTTAGCGTTATGCGCCCGCCAGGAGGCGTGTACTTCGCGCTGTTCGACAACAGATTCGAGATCACCTGCGCGAGCCGCTGAGCATCCCCGTCGATCGCAAGTTGATCGTCGCGACATTGGAAGACCAGCTCATGCCCGTAAGCGTCAATCAACGCGCGCGAGGCTTCCGTGGCTGTCTCGGCCACTTCCCGCAGCAGCACGGGCTCGCAGCGCAGCTCCAACCGGCCGTGCGTCACACGGCTCAAATCCAACAGATCATCCACGAGCCGGACCAGCTGGCGTATCTGCCGCCCCATCATCTCCGTCGTTCGAGCGAGGGTCGGATCCCTGGGAGTCAGTAGCCGCAGAATATCCAGGCCGCTGCGCAGTGGCGCGAGTGGGTTCCGAAGCTCGTGGGCGAGCACCGCGAGGAATTCGTCTTTCCGACGATCCGCCTCGCGCAGTCGCTCTGCTGCCTCTTTCTCTGCCCGGATATCCCGCACTTCGACGATCGTGCCGCTGATGTGTCCCTGCTCATCGCGGATAGGACTGGCCGTGAAGGCCACCGGGTAGAAGCGCCCATCAGCGTGAACGAATACTTCTTCGCCCTGCTGCCCGTCGGTCTCGGGAATCGACCGGTCGATTGGACATTCCTCCACAGGATATGGGCTGCCATCCGGCCGACTGTGGTGGATCAGCTCATGGAGCCGCTTGCCCTGCGCTTGCGCAAGCTGATAGCCCGTCAGCCTTTCGGCGGCGGCATTCATGTAGAAGCAGTTACGGTCCGGATCCATGAGAAAGACTGCGACTGTGGCGTTGTCCAAGACCGCCTTGAGCCGCCGCTCACTTGCGCGCAATGCGACTGCAACGCGACGACGTTCGAGGATCTCTCTCTGCGCCGCCTCATAGAGCCGGGCGTTGTCGATGGCAATCGCAGCGTGGGCGGCGACGCTGACAGCCTGCCGCTCCGCCCGCTCATCAAACACGCCCGGATCCGGGTGTCCAAAGAACAGAGTTCCCAACACCTCCCCCGTCCGCGAAAGGACCGGCACAGCGAGATAGCTCCGCACAGGCAGATGGCCAGGCGGCATACCGTGATACGGCGCGTTACGCCCGTAACGCGGATCGCGTGTGATGTCGGCGGACCGCACGAGGGACTCGCCGCTGAAAGTCGGCCCAAACAGCGCAGTGTTCCTAGGCATTGGGAAATGCGCAAATGCATCCCGCGAGGCGCCGGAAAGAGTATAGAGCTTGTACGCATCGCCATTTTCACCGCGTACGTTGTAAAAGAACGCGCCGAAGGCGGCCCCGACCAATTGGGTTGCAGCGTCAGTGACCTTTTGCACGGCACGCTCCAAGTCAAGCTCGGAAGCAACCACACGGGCGGTCTGGTTGACTGCGTCGAGCGTGCGCGCTTCGCCCGCAAGAGCCGTGGCCGCAAGTTTGACGTCAGCGACAAGCGCAGTGACGCGGTCGAATGCATCAATGTTTCCCGTCTGTTCAAGCGCCGACAGGGCTTTGAACAAGGATTGCGTCAGCGCATGAATTCGATCGTCGACCTTCGGTAAGGTGTCCACCGACATTCTCCCTGAGCACGTGAATCGCCACAGCTTACGCTCGAGCTTCGTGTTGGACTCAGAGCGCCTCCGCCATTATGGCCGATAGAACTCTTGACGCGCCACACTCACTAACCTTGTACGTGAGGTCCTCTAACACGAACAGTTGTTTCATCGTTGATGGTGTCGCTTTACAGAGACGGCGACCGTGCGCCCGCACTATCATGCGAACATCGCGGGTCCAATCCGTCCGATTGCTGAAAGCACTTCGCTCTATTCACGCCGGAAGCCGTCGCACCACGTTGCATAGGTCGGTGCCCGGTTGAGCACGCCCCGGCCTTCGCGTTCGACGAGCCCCGGATGCGTGTCATCCAATGAAACCCGGGCCACCCGCTGGGACAACCCCGCTGCTTTCATCGGGTCGATGAATAGTGGACTGCGGATGACCAGCGGCTGGTCGAGGTCATCCAACATTCCTTGTTAAGTCATGCTCAACGGAAGCTGCGCGCTCATTCGGTGAAGGGGTTCAGCACTTGAACTCCGGTCGGAACGTAGTGTGCGGTATTACGAGTCACGACCGTCAGGTCATTGATGAGGGCCGTAGCGGCGATCTGCTTGTCGAGCGGATTCTCAGGATTCGGAACACGCAGCCGACCCCAAATTTCGGCAACCTCCTCATCGAACGCAAGAATGGCATGTTGGAACGTGCCCGTGACACGATTCAACCATCGCTCCAATAGGCACGCCTGCGGCTCATCACCCCGGTGGCGAACGCTCTCCACTCCCTGTCTCAGTTCGCCGATGGTGACCGCGGACAGGTAGATCGGAATGCCGTTACGCTCTGCATCCTGAAAAAATTGACGAACGCCTGGGTTGCCTTTGTCTCCCTTGCGCGCCTCACTGATTACGTCGGTGTCGACTAGGTACATCATCATCGTCGAGAGTCAGATTGTTGTCGGACGAAGTCCTCGTCCTTACCAACGTTCGGCATGGACGCGAGAACGGACGCCAAGCTGCGACGTCTCGGTCCGCGCAATGCCGCTTCCAAAATTTCCCGGTGCTCCTGTTCAGCGCTGCGGTTGTGTTTGGCCGCACGCTGCTTCAGAGCTTTGACCAGGTCATCGGATAGATTGCGGACAACAAGTTGTGCCATATTCACTTTCCACTCTCCTGCTATCAATGATAGCAACTTGCCTATCGATGGCGCAATCATTGATAACATGCGAACACGCGCAACCGACTGAAGTCGGAACCTGCATTTCTGGAGATTAACCAGTAACTTAAGGGGATATCTTAGAAAGGGGTTCAGGCTAGGGTCGGAATCCAATCGACTTGTTAAGCCCTTGTTGGCGATGCGCTTTTCCATTTCCTTCCGCCAGCGGGTACCCGGTTCGTTACCCGCCTGGCTTACCGGATTCGATTGAACATCGGCGGCAGCTCGCTGTCGTCCACCTGGGTTGCTTCACTTTCAAGATAGCGGGACAGTTCTGCTGCGATTTCTTCTATGCTCGGTAGATTCGTATCAGGCGGCTCAGGTAACGCGCGCATGTTGCACCAACAGCCCGCGAAGGCTTCAGGCCGCTTTCCCCGTCCTGATATTCTGGTTCATTCGGAAGAAATTCTCCGGATCGTACTTCGCCTTGACCGCTTGGAGGCGCACGTAGTTCGCCCCATAGGCACCCTTCACCCGCTCCGCCGGCTCATCGGCGCCCAGATAGTTCACGTACACGCCCTCCCCAATCGACGGCTTCATCTCTTCCCAGAAGTCATTTACCCACTTCATACCTGCAGCATTCCCCGCAGCGTCGTCCCAGCTCCCCAGCAAAAGAAAGTTATATTTCGCCTTCCGGTGCACAAATGCAGTTGCATCGGGTGCAATCTTCGAGGCCTTACCTCCCGGGAACTCCACACCGAACGCGCTTCGCCTGATCGCCTTGTTGGCGCCGTACTTCGCCAATACGCCCAGCGTGTTGTCCGGCAACTCCTTCAGGAAGCCCGATCGCCAATAATGCTGTTTCCCCGGCTCTGCCCACCAATCCATCACTCTCTGAAACGCTGTGTACGGCATCACCTGAAACTGATCCACCAGTGGCTTCCCGAACGACCGCAACGGTAAGAGCACCCGCTCCCCTTTCTTCACGTCTCCGCTGTAGCACCCCGCGAGTCCCGTAATCGTCAGCCCGTCCGGCAGCGTCAACACCGCTCCCATCAGCGCCAACTCGTCCGGCGCGCTGCGAGCGAAATCCCGAAGGAACCCCAGCGCTGCTGCACAATCCGTGATCGCATGCGCCACAAGTCCGGCGAACACCGGCCCTTGGTCGTACAACCAAAACTCCAGCGAAGTGACCACGCCAAAGTTTCCGCCGCCTCCACGCAACGCCCAAAACAAATCCGCGTTCTCCTCCTCACTCGCTACGAGCAGCTTCCCCTCCGCCGTCACTACGTCGGCCGAAATCAGATTGTCACAGGCCAACCCGTGTTTCCCCATCAGCCAGCCCAGTCCACCGCCCAACGTCAGTCCGGTAATCCCGGTCATCGAGATGGTCCCCATCGTCGTCGCCAGGCCGAACGCCTCTGTCTCCCGATCAAATTCCGCCAAGGTCAATCCCGGATCGCAGCGTGCGACCCGCCGCCGCGGGTCAATCCGCATCGTCTTCATCCCCGACAAATCAATCACCAATCCATCGTCGCATACCGCCAATCCGGCCACACCGTGTCCACCACTTCGCACAGACACGACCAGGCCCCCCTCTCGCGCAAATCGCACGGATGCCATCACGTCTGCCGCTCCCGTGCACCGCACAATTAACGCCGGTCGCCGATCGATCATCGCGTTGAAGACTCTTCTCGCCGTGTCGTACTCCGAGTCGCCCCGCGCAATCACCTGTCCTCGGACTGTCGCCCGCAATTCGGCAACCTGCCCATCTGTCAATGACGTCATTTTGCCCCCTATGTTCTCTTGTTCGAACGCCCAGGACCCGTAGGCTTGCAAATCCGACGTAGCATACTCCCCTGTCGCGCGCTGCATTTGTCGGCAGGTGGCGCACCAGATTGAAACCGCCGGTTTGGTACCCGGCTCGGCATGTCTGCCCCGTCCGGCGTTTGCGGATTTGCAGCCGGAGCTGATCGCCGATCTGCTTCCTCACCAGGAGGAGCTCGGTCCAGGTCGCCACCCGTTCACAGCCCGATATGTCCACCGCACACCCATGCTGATGTTCAACTCTCTGCATACTCCCGGATGTTGATATTTGACTTCCTCGCCAACGGCGGACGGATCGTCGTCGATGAGTTCCATTCGCCGGCGGAATTCGAACAGCTGCCTCAGAAAGCGCTAGTCCATGCGACAGACTATGGAGCACGGGCGCTGTTCAACGACCAGTCGATCACACCCGTCCGGGGTCAGCCCGCGCGTGCAACTCCGCAACCCGAGGTCGACTACGGGTTGGAATATAAGAACGTGGGCTCCCTCCGCGTCGGGATGGGCTGGTGTTTCAGGTCTTCGGCGAAAATGATTACTACGGCTTTGGGGACGAGAGGGCCGACCCGATCGGGCCGAAGCTGAGCTCGCCGTGACAACCATTGCAGGGCTGTTCAGGCCGGCTAAGAGCTGAAAGCGCGGACGCCAGTGAAAGACCGCGGAAGTCAGTGGACGTCTATGGAGGCTAGGGTCGGAATCCAATCGGCTACCTAGCCCGCACCATTCGTGAACGGTGCGATTTTCTTTCAAACTCGGATGCAGAGGCACGTTCAGGTTGATGGTATGCGACTCGCGGTGGGAAAAGGCGCACGTAACATGAGGTTTTCATCTCAAAAGTGTTGTTATATAACAACATTGCCGACGTGTAGGCGTGCCGATGCCTCGCCAGCGGGCGGCAATGCTGATGCAGCAGCGGTTCGTAGGTGTTGGCTACG
>JAQGOF010000140.1 GCA_028293745.1 Gammaproteobacteria bacterium
GACGGTAATTGAGCAGGCAGTGGCGATCCGGAGCACTGCTTGCGCGCGGCCCTCGTTCGGAGCGAGTTCACGAGCGAGTAGCTCAATCAGGGGGCTGCGCATGCGTCGCGCACTAGCGAGTGCCCACATGGCGCACTTTGACCGACGCCGTCATTCCCACGTGCAGGGCGTCTGCGGGAGGATTGTCGAGGCGTATCCACACTGGAAATCGCTGAGCCACGACGACCCAGTTCAGATCCCGGCCTACTTTCGGCAGGCCTGGACCATCCTGATCCGTGGATTCGACGCCTGTACCGAGGCTCTCAACCCGGCCGTAAAAAGGACGATCGCTCTGGGCCATGGTCCACACTGTGGCCGGGTCGCCTACGGCAATGCGCGGGAGCTCCGTTTCGCGAAAGTCCGCGATCGCGTACCAGGCATCTGACTTGATCAGACTGAATATCGGTCGGCCCGACAGCGCGAATGTACCTTCGGCAATACCCAACCCAACTACGACGCCGTCGAATGGCGCGCGCAACGTGGTGAGATCCAAGTTGCGGGCAGCTAAGGCCTCAGAGGCTTCGGCACCTGCCAATTGCGCTTGCAGACTTTCGGTGTCGCCGACAGCCTCATGCGCCTGAGCCGCGTTTTTTATCAAAGCGTTGAGAGACGCCAGCGCGGAGGCCTCGTTGGTGCGGGCATCATCCAGTTGCTGTTGTGTCACATAGCCCGGACCTACCAGCGGCTCGAGGCGCCTGCGGGTATCCTGCGCATTCGTCAGCATCTCGCGGGCCTTCTGCACCTGGTTCTCGGCCGCCTGCGCCCCGGAGCCCTGCGAGGTGACTTGCCGGCCTGTCAGTGCGATCTGGGCTTTCAGGGCGGCAACCTGCGCGCGTGCCTGGCGCAGCTGCATCTCGTAAGGGACGGGATCTATCTGGATCAGGGGCGCGCCCTTGGATACCCGCTCCTCATTTCGCACCAGGATGCGAACGATCCTGCCGTTGATCTCGGACGCCATGGCCGCGCTATACGCAAACACACGCCCATCGTGAGTACGGGGCCGCCGGTCGATCGCAACCAGCACGGCGAAACACAACACGAGGGCGGCGCAGATGCACGTGGCCGCAATTATTTTGCCGCGCAGGGTGGGTCCAGAGCTCATGCCTCGATCCTCATGCGAGCCATACCAGCCACAGGCTGAGAGTCACCGCGCATGCGATGGCCAGCAGCACGGCGAGTGGCGCGGGTAGTTCCCCGAGGAGGCCAGTCGCTTTCAGGATGGAACGGCCAATGACAGCCGCAGCGATCCCTACGAGGGCGCACACCATCCAGGATGGGAAGTAAGACCCGAGAATGTTGCGCGACGGCGCTCCATTGCACGAGCTCAGACTGCAGCTCACAAGAGCCAAGAGGAATCGGGATCGCATACCGCCTCTAGTCTGTCTCATACGCGCTTCCAGACGGATTCCCCCGATTGGGGGATACAGCGCGCTGCTGGCCTGCGCCTTCGCCAGGTGCGGCCGATCGCTTTCGATCGCGTTTGGCACTCGCAGATCCGTCCAAAGCGCGCCGGAAACTCCAAGCCGCCGGCCGGCGCGGCGTCGTAAAACATGAGCGATCCTATTTCCAATGGAGTTTTATTCGATGCGAAGCATGATGTTTTCCTTGGCGGCGTGCACTCTACTGTGTGCCGCAGCGTATGCAGGCGATGCAGATTCTTCCGCCCCAGTCGCGGACGACGCCAAACCCGACGCGACGGTGACCCTGAAGGGTGGCAGCGTCGCAGCCGGAATTGGCTATACGTGGGGTCACGGTGAGCTCAACTATCGAACGAGCCCGCACGAGTTCTCGATCAAGGGGGTATCCGTTGTCGATGTGGGTGCGACCAATTTCACGGCCGCGGGACATGTCTACAACCTGAAGAAATTGTCTGACTTCTCAGGGAACTATGTCGCAGCGGGCGCGGGTATCACCATCGCCGGAGGAGGCACAGCGACATACCTCAAGAATGAGCACGGCGTCGTGATCAAGCTCATTGCTACGGATGTCGGACTCAAATTCAAATTGTCCGCCGATGGCGTGCATGTCTCCCTGAAGAGCTGAAGCCAAACGACCACTGCGCCGGCCGGCGTCGGGCCGGCGCCTTATTTCGCGGAGTCAGAATAATGCGGTACCCGTGGCAGAAGTTGTCCTCAGTCCAGGCGCTTGCGGCTTGTAGTTTGACAGTGTTCCTCGGCAGCGGTGGTGCAGTCGCGCTGGCCGCCGGGGGCGCAGCTGCGGCAGTCGATAGCGCACGCCTGGATCATGCGGACCAGGATGCGGGTAACTGGCTGACCTACGGCCGCACGTACAGCGAGCAGCGGTACAGCCCGCTCACCAGGATTACGGTTGACAACGTGACTCACGTCGGGCTGGCCTGGTTTGCCGACTTGGACACCGACAGGGGACAAGAGGCAACGCCCATCGTGATCGATGGCGTGATGTACGTTTCGACCGCCTGGAGTATGGTCAAGGCCTACGATGCTGCCAGTGGCAAGCTGTTGTGGTCCTACGACCCTCAGGTTCCCCGCCGGCTTGGAGTGAACGGCTGTTGTGATGCCGTGAGCCGGGGAGTCGCAGCCTGGAACGGCAAGATTTTCGTTGCCACATTCGACGGCCGGCTCGTCGCTCTGGATGCCATCAGTGGCAAGCCTGTGTGGAGTGTCCTAACGATTGACCCTGCAAAGCCCTACACGATCACGCAGGCACCCCGGGTGATCAAGGGACGTGTCGTGATCGGTAGTGCCGGGGCTGAGTACGGCGTTCGCGGCTACATCTCCGCCTATGACGCCGAGACAGGCAAGTTTGCCTGGCGGTTCTACACGGTCCCGGGTGACCCATCGAAGCCCTTCGAGAACCAGGCCATGGCCAGGGCTGCCAAGACCTGGTCAGGGGAGTGGTGGAAGTTAGGTGGCG
>JAQGOF010000151.1 GCA_028293745.1 Gammaproteobacteria bacterium
CCGCCGCCGCCAACGCGGCCCCAACGACAACGGTCACCGGCCTGCTTCGCATGCCCGAACCTCGCGGGGCCTTCCTGCGCCATAACGACGCCGCAGCAAACCACTGGTATTCGCGGGACGTACAGGCGATCGCCGCAGCGCGCGGGTTGACTCACGTGGCGCCTTATTTCATCGACGCCGAGGCTGCCCCCCCGAGCGATGCTACGCCGGCTCATGTAGCACCCGGCGATGAGGCGGCGCGTAATGTGGCGCCGGGCCATGCGGCCGCAGGGGACACCGCGTCTGCGGCAGGCGCCACGTCCGCAGCGGGTGCCGCGTCCGTAGCGACGGCGGACACCGGGGTCATCTGTCGCCCACAGTCAACTACCGCAAACGCCGTGGCGCATGCGGCCTGCGCACTCGTTCCCGTAGCCGGCCTCACCGTCATCACCTTTCACAACAGCCACCTCGTCTACGCAATCACCTGGTATACGCTTGCACTCATGGTAGCCGGCGCAATATGGCTTGGGATCCGCAGTGAAACGCGCACGTAGCGCGCAGAGCGGCGTCCCTGTATTCGAAGACCCCACGGGACTGAAGAACATGCGGCAGCTCATCCAGCTCCGCTGGATCGCCGTTGTCGGTCAGATCATCACAATTGCCGTCGTCAACTTCGGCTTCAACATACATCTGCCGCTACGTCAAATGTCGGTGGTGCTGATATGCCTCGTGGCGTTCAACATCGGAAGCCTCTTGCGCTGGCGAACTCATCACGAGGTCACCAACGGCGAGTTGTTCCTCGCGTTGCTCGTTGACGTAACTACACTCACCGCGCAGTTGTATTTGAGCGGCGGCGCCACGAATCCTTTCACCTTCCTGTACCTGCTGCAGGTCATCCTTGGCGCGGTTCTACTCAGAGCCTGGTCAGTTTGGACCATGGTCGCGATCACAGCCGCCTGCTTCACGGGCCTGACGCTCGTTCACAGGCCCCTGGCGCTGCCGGATGACTACTACGGAAGGCCCTACATCGAAGGCGCCTTGATCTGCTTTGCGCTGAATGCGGCGCTGTTGGTGATATTCATCACCCGCATCAATCGCAATCTGCGAGCGCGAGATGCGCGCTTGGCGGACCTACGCGAGCAGGCAGCAGAGGAGGAGCACATTGTCCGTATGGGCTTGCTGGCGTCGGGGGCGGCGCACGAATTGGGAACTCCGTTGTCGACCGTGTCCGTCATCCTGGGTGATTGGCGGCGAATGCCCGCCATTGCAGCAGATGCCCAATTGCTAGAGGAAATTGACGAGATGCAGGCGCAGGTGCAGCGCTGCAAGACTATTGTCAGCGGAATCCTCCTCTCGGCAGGAGAAGCGCGTGGCGACTCGCCCGTCGCAACAACCGTCCGCACCTTCCTGGATGATCTCGTAAAAGAGTGGCGCGAGACACGTCCCGTCACGCGCTTCACATACGAGAACCGATTCGGTGCCGATTTGTCGATCGTTTCAGATTCGGCAATCAAGCAGATGATCCATAACGTGCTCGACAATGCATTGGAAGCCTCCCCCCAGTGGGTCGGGCTAGACGTTGCGCATGACGGCGACACGCTCAGGTTGACCATCTCCGACTCCGGGCCCGGATTTCCGGCGGAGATGCTGGTGCAGTTGGGCAAGCCGTATCAATCGAGCAAGGGGCGGCCGGGGGCCGGCCTTGGCCTGTTCCTGGTCTCCAACGTGGCTCGGACACTCCACGGCAGCGTTTCGGCACATAATCGGCCTGAAGGCGGAGCTATTGTGACGCTGACGCTACCGCTGGATTCAATTACCTTGGACGCGAGCACGATCGATGGAAGTTGAGCGCTTACTACTCATCGTAGAGGATGACGCGGCGTTTGCCCGTACACTGCACCGCTCGTTCGAACGCCGCGGATACACGGTGCTGGCAGCCTCAAACCTGGAAGAGGTCGCCAAAATACTGGAGTCACAGAACCCGGAGTATGCGGTTGTTGATCTGAAGCTTGCTGGCGGAGCATCCGGATTGGCATGCGTGCAAACACTCCATGCACACGATCCCGAAATGCTGATCGTAGTACTAACCGGGTACGCCAGTATCGCCACGGCTGTTGAAGCGATCAAACTCGGCGCCTGCCATTACCTGGCTAAGCCGTCCAACACCGACGACATCGAAGCCGCGTTTGGCCGTGCCGAAGGCGACGCCGATGTGAGCCTCACTGAGCGAGCCACTTCGATCAAGACGCTCGAATGGGAGCGAATTCACGAAACGCTCGCTGAGACTGGGTTCAACATCTCCGAGACAGCCCGGCGCCTGGGAATGCATCGCCGCACGCTGGCCAGGAAGTTGGGGAAACAACGAGTCAAGTAGTACCGGTCACGCACGGCCGAGCCGCGCGGACGGCGTGGTGCGCCCAGGCTGCCGCGACACACGGGATTTCCGGCAAGCTGCGCGGCGATAATCACGCGTTATTGCGAACCGACCCATGCCGCATATGGTGGCAATGTAATTGCGTTGGCCGTAACCGGCTTCTCCATCGACGCCGGACTCATCATCAGCGTGCTGAGCGTGGACTGCCGTACGCCCGCGGATTTTACATCGAGCGAAATGGTCTGCGGCGCCGCGGACATGTTCAACGCGACGAGGATCGCTTGTCCGTCCTTCGCCACCCGCGCGTACGACAGCACATTCGCGTTCTGCACATCGAGCATCACCATCCGCCCGGTGGCAACAGCGCGCCTCGCGCGGCGCATGCCTATCAACTTACGATGCCAGTTGAGCAGCGAGTCCGGATCAGCCAATTCGGACTTCACATTGACGGCTTCAAAGCCGGCGGGCACGGGCAGCCATGTTTTCGAATTCGAGCTGAATCCCGCCTGCGCGTTGGATGTGTCCCACTGCATGGGAGTGCGCTCACCGTCACGGCCTTTCTCGTTCGGCCACCCCGTAACACCAATCGGATCCCTGACATCCTCGACCCGGGTAGGTACGGTGGTGACTTGCCCGATTTCCTCTCCCTGATAGAGCAGGGCAGTGGCCCGTGAAGTCAGCAACAGAGTCGCAATGATTTTGGCGATCTCCGCGTTGTGAACACCGTCGCCGTAGCGGTCCCAGCTACGGCTGTTGTCATGGTTGTCGAACACCAGCAGCGGCTGCGAGCCATGAACCTGGGTCTGTACCTCCAGCAGCCGGCTGCGCAAGGTAGGCGCATCCAGCTTGTTCGTGAACCCGACGAGCATGTCCATCGGCAGGTGCAGCTCGTCATGACGTGCGCCGCCGTACCATTTATCGAGCTCCGCCGTGTTTGGCAGGTACGTCTCGCCGATGAGGACGCGATCCGCAGGGTAGCGCTCGACCATTTTCCGCATTCGGCGGATTACGCCATGAACTTCCGGGAGGTTGTCCGTGTAAATACGGGTTACGATCGGATCGCCCTGGGCGTTGACGCCGGATTGTTCCGGCTCATTACGTAGCCGTGCGTCCTCGAACAGAGTTGTGATTGCATCCAACCTGAACCCCGTCACCCCGCGATCCAGCCAGAATCTGAGCGTATCCAGCATCGCCCGCTCGACTGCGGGGTTGCGCCAGTTGAGATCCGGCTGCGCCCGGTAGAATTCGTGATAGTAATACTGGCTGACCGCCGGCACCCATTCCCAGGCCGACCCGCCGAACAGGCTGATCCAGTTGTTGGGGGGATGAAGCGTGCCCGAAGCATCCTTCACACCGTCATTCCAGACATACCAGTCGTGTCGCGGATCGCTGCGCGAAGCCGCCGCACCCTTGAACCAGGGATGCTGGTCGGAAGTGTGATTCAGCACCATGTCGAGAATGATGCGGATGTTGCGGCGGCGCGCTTCGGCAAGCAGATGATCGAAGTCCACCAGCGTGCCGTATTGCGGATCGACATTCTCGTAGTCGGAAATATCGTAGCCGAAGTCGACCTGGGGCGATGGAAACATCGGCCCGATCCAGATGGCGTCCACACCGAGCGCCTGCAGATAGTTCAGCCGCTGCGTGATGCCGTTCAGATCTCCAATGCCATCGCCATTCGAGTCCTGAAAGCTTCGCGGATAGATCTCGTAGATGACCGCGTTGTGCCACCACTTCGGTGGCGGACCCTGTGTTGACGACCGCGATTGCGCGTACGGCGCAAACACCAGGCCAGCAAACAGGCCGACTGCCACGCAGGTAGCATGCAGCAACTTCCGTAAATCCATGCGTTGATTTTCTCTCGATTCCCACGCGCCCGGCGCGCATAGTACGCGCATGAAGGCGCCCACTAAACCACTACTCTCGTTCTGGCAGATCTGGAACATGTGCCTCGGCTTCATGGGCCTGCAGTTCGGCTTCGCCCTCCAGAACGCCAACGTCAGCCGGATCTTCCAGACGCTCGGCGCCGGCCTCGAGCAGGTCCCGTTGCTGTGGATTGCGGCACCGTTCAGCGGACTCATCGTGCAGCCCATCGTTGGATATCTCTCTGATCGCACCTGGACACGGTTGGGCCGGCGCAGGCCTTATTTCCTGATGGGCGCCATGCTGGCTGCGGCAGCACTTTTTCTCATGCCACGCTCACCCACGTTGTGGGTTGCCGCCGCGCTGCTCTGGGTGCTCGATGCTTCCATCAACATCTCCATGGAACCGTTCCGCGCGCTTGTCGGGGACCAGCTGGGTTCCCAGCAGAGGCCCACCGGATTTGCGCTGCAGAGTTTTTTCATTGGAATCGGCGCGGTCGTCGCAAGCACGCTGCCGTGGATATTGACCCGGGCAGGGGTGAGCAACGAGGCCGCCGGCATATCCGGCGCGCAAGCTATTCCCGACACGGTCCGTCTCGCGTTCGACGTAGGCGCGTGCGTGATGTTGGCCGCTGTCGGCTGGACAGTCATTCGGACGCGAGAGTATCCACCGGAGACTCTGCTTGCATTCGATGACGCGCTCGAAACACCGCAAGTCCGCTCGGGAATGCTGGCCAGCATCCTGCAGGACCTGGCAAACATGCCGCCGGCCATGAAGCGCCTGGCGCCGGTGCAGTTCTTCTCCTGGCTTGCCTTGTTTGCAATGTGGATCTATACGACCGCTGCCGTCGCGCAGGTGCATTTTGGGTCTACAGACCCCCGTTCCGATGCCTTCAATCGGGGCGCGAACTGGGTTGGAGTGCTCTTTGGGGCTTACAATGGTTTCGCAGCGTTGGCGGCAGTGCTCATACCGGTCATGGTGCGGCGGCTCGGTCTGCGGGTGAGTCATCTGATCAACCTGTGGCTCGGGGCGCTGGCGCTGCTGTCGTTCCTGGTCATCCGCGATCCCAACTGGCTGCTGTTGTCGATGCTGGCAATGGGTTTCGCGTGGGCCTCCATATTGTCGCTTCCGTATGCACTGCTCTCGGACAGCGTGCCCGCGCGGAAAATGGGCTTCTACATGGGGGTGTTCAACTTCTTCATCGTCATCCCACAGGTTATCGCCGCCGGCATGTTGGGTTTTCTGCTGCGGACACTGTTTGGCGGAGCACCGATCTATGCACTGGCGCTGGGTGGTTTGTGTTTCATCGTGGCCGGCGTACTGACCCTTCGTGTTCCCGTACCGGCCGCGGAGCGGCGGGCTGCACCGCCAGCACGGGAGCGGTCAGCAATCTAGCTCGCTATCCTAAGTCTCTAAGGCTGCGCCACATGATTGCCGGACGACGAGGCGCGTTTGTAACATTTTCGCCTCTGCGGGCTCGTTCCT
Organism: Gammaproteobacteria bacterium; assembly: GCA_028293745.1. Classification (GTDB taxonomy): domain Bacteria; phylum Pseudomonadota; class Gammaproteobacteria; order Steroidobacterales; family Steroidobacteraceae; genus 13-2-20CM-66-19. Next base: position 5,702 of record JAQGOF010000151.1, read on the forward strand.
GATCTGCCTGAGGACGGTCTCGACGAGCACCTCACCCGCGAGGCGCGTGTCCTGGGCAACAGTGGTGAGGGGCGGGTTGGTCATAGTTGCCGCGGGGATGTCATCGAAGCCGACGACTGCAACCTGCGTGGGCACGTCTATGTGACGCTCCTGTAGAGCGTGTAACGCGCCCATGGCGATGAGATCACTCGCCGCAACAATGGCATCGAAACGGGCTCCCCGGTCGAGCAGCTCGCAGGTAGCCGTGTACCCGCTGCGCTCCGTGGTTATCGAGTCCACCTGCAAGCCCCGATGTGCGAGGATGCCGGCGTCTTTCAGGGCACGGAAATATCCGCGGTGGCGCTCGAGGAACTCCGGATATTGGCTGGATGCTGTACCCAGGAAAGCGACGTTGCGCCGCCCGAGACGGATGAGGTGCTGGGTCGCAGCATAGCTGCCATGGAAGTTGTCCGAGCCGACCGCAAGTCCCGGCTGTCCGGCCTGTACCGCGCCCCACAGCACGAAGTTGGTTCCCTGCTCGACCAGCCGTTCGAGCCGGCCGCGGTACTCGAGGTAGTCGCCGTAACCGAGCAGAATCAAGCCGTCGGCCCTGCACGTGTCCTCGTAATCCTCGTGCCAGTTCCCGGATTGCTGTTGAAACGAGATCAGCAGGTCATACCCGTTGCGGGCGCAGGCGCGCGTGATCGAGCCCAGCATGGAATGGAAAAACGGATTGATCTGCGAGTCATCGGGGGTCGGATCCTCGAAGAACAGCAGGGCCAGCGTATGTGAGCGCTGGCAGCGCAGGTTGGAGGCGTTCTTGTCAACCTTATAGTTGAGTTGCTGGGCGATCGCCTCCACCCGGCGGCGGGTCTCCTCGCGAACCTGTGGGCTGCCGCGCAGGGCGCGCGACACAGTGGGCTGCGATACTCCCGCAAGGTACGCGATATCGAAGGAAGTTGCCTTCGCGGGTGCGCGCCCATGAGCCTTGTCGTTGCTCACTCCTTGAATCCCCCCCTGTAACCTGCCCTCGTAGTATAGGCACAACGGCAGCAGACCGGGTTAGTCAAGAACGCTCCGCGCCGGCCCGGCTGAATGAATACGTATGCCGGCATCTTCCGGTTTTGCCCCCGAACGATAAGCTGATTCCCGCCGCATCGACAAGATCGTAGAGGGGGGGAACATGAACCAGGCGCCACATGGTTACGGACTGCTATGCCTGCTGGTTGCAGCCGCGCCACTTGCTGCCCAGCAACCACAGAATACGGGACCGGTCCGCCTTGCAGCGGCCGCCGCCGAGGGCCCTGCGGTCGGCGCCGCGGCTCCCGCTGCAGAAGAATCCCCCGAAAATGTCGAAACAGTGACCGTCACGGGCATCCGGGCCGCCATCGAGAGCGCCATTGCCGTCAAGCAGGAATCCAATTCCATCGTCGAGGCCATCTCCGCCGAAGATATCGGCAAGCTACCCGATACCAGCATTGCGGAATCGATCTCGCGCCTGCCGGGCTTGACTTCTCAGCGTTCGGACGGACGCGCTTCCGACATCAGCATCCGTGGCACTGGCCCGGACTTGTCGACCACATTGTTAAATGGCCGCGAGCAGGTCAGTACCGGCGACAATCGCAGCATCGAGTACGACCAGTATCCTTCCGAACTGGTGAGCGGGGTGATCATCTACAAGACCCCCGATGCCACCCTCGTCGGCCAGGGCCTGGCAGGGACCATTGCATTGCAGACCACGCGGCCGCTCGAGTACGGCCGCCGCGCCATTGTGCTGAACATCCGCGGCGAGAAAAACTCCGACGCCAAGCTGGGCAGCGATTCGACCAATCACGGTTATCGCGCAAGCTTCTCCTACATCGACCAGTATCTGGACAACACGCTGGGACTCACGATCGGCTACGCGCGGCTGGATTCGCCGATTGTGGGCAAAGAGTTCGGCATGTATGACCCCTGGAAGACCAACCGCGACCCGACGAGCGGCAACCTCGAGCACTCCACGCTGCCACCGAACACGTGGATTTCCGACGGCATCAAATCGCTCGCCAGCTCGGGTGACAACCGTCGTGATGGTGCGCTGGCAACCCTCGAATGGAAACCCAACACCGCGCTCACCAGCACGCTCGACGTGTTCTACACCAAGAACACGCTCGACAATGACCGTCGCAGCGTGGAGGCGAACCTGGGCAACTATCCTGGACAGAATGTGTTCAGCAATCCGATTTATGCCGGCGACACGCTGGTCGGTGCCACGGTGAGCGGACTGGTGCCTCTGGCCCGCAACTTCTCCTACCTCACCAAGGACCAGATCATCCAGGCAGGCTGGAACAACAAGTGGGTAGCCGATGACTGGAGCATCATGGGAGACGTTGCGTACTCGCGCGCCACGCGCGATGAGCATGACTATGAAACCCAGGGGCAGTACCAGGACAAAACGACCGATACGGCGACGTTCTACCTGCCCGAGTCCTCGCAACCGACCTTCAGGCTCCAGAACCCCTACAACAATCCGGCCCAGGTGCTCGTCGGCCCGACGATCTACGGCGCCGGCTACAGCCGCTTTCCGCACGTCATCGACGAGTTGAAGTCCGTGCGGCTGGAAGGCTCGCATGCCATCGGTCATTGGTTCAGCGATGTCGTCGTGGGCGTGAACTACGACGACCGGAAGAAGGACAAGCGCCAGCCCGAGGCCAACCTCAACACCATCGGCAACCTGTCGTACCAGGTTCCAGCCAATCTGTTGTTGCCGGCTGCGAACCTCGGCTTCTCCGGCACACCCGGCTCGCTTGCGTGGAGTGTCCCGGGCGTCCTGGCACAATTCTTTCAGCCCGTCATGCCCACGACGGACGCGGGTTACCTGGTGGGCAAGACCTGGAAGGTGTTCGAGAAGCTGACCACGGTGTATGTCAAAGGCGATCTCGATCAGCAGCTTACCGACAGCATCAAACTGCGGGGCAATATCGGCGTACAGGTTGTACATACCGACCAGAGCTCGAGCTCCAGGCTGTTCAACGACGCCACCCAGACTGCCACGCCCCTCAGCGACGGCAAGACTTTCAACGACGTTCTCCCGGCAGCCAACCTGGTCCTTGAGCTGCCGGCGGAGCAGGCGCTGAGGTTCGGCGTGGCCAAGGAGGTTGCCCGGGCCAGAATGGACGAGCTGGCGGCCTCATCCGAATTCAGCATAGGGACCACCGGCATCCCGGCCTCCACTGTTGGCAATCCGAAGCTCGATCCTTGGCGCGCCACCGCCGTGGACCTGTCGTACGAGAAGTACTTTGCAAAAAAGGCCTACGTTTCGGCTTCCCTGTTCTACAAGGATCTGAAGACTTACATCTACAAACAGACGATCGACGGGGTGGACTACACACAGATAGTGAATGGCATTCCGCCCGGCACGTACACATATCCGATCCTGCCGGCCGGCTTCAAGACAATCCCTCTGAACGGCAAAGGCGGCCGCGTCGATGGCATCGAGCTCACAGCCTCGGCTCCCGGGGAGCTGCTGACGGACTGGCTGGCCGGCTTCGGCGCGATTCTCAGCGTGTCGCAGACAGACAGCTCCATCCGTGTGCAGGGTGCTGCGGCAGGGGCGAACTCCGACAACATCACACTGCCGGGCCTGTCGAAGACGGTATGGAACGCGACAGTGTACTTTGAAAAATATGGCTTCTCGGCGCGCGTGGCCACGCGCTACCGGTCCAACTATATCGGTGAGATCACAGACTTCTCGGGCAGTCGCGCCCTGGAATACATACGCCACGAGCAGATCACGGACCTGCAGACCAGCTACGAGTTTCAGCACGCGCCGCTGCAAGGGCTGTCGATCCTGTTCCAGGTCAACAACCTGACCAACACGCCCTTCATCGACTACGCCCAGGACACGCGCCGTATCCGGGATTACGAAACGTTCGGCCGAGACTTCTTCTTCGGCCTGAACTACAAGATGTAAGCAGGCGCCCATGTTCCGCACAGGTTCGCCTTGGGCGGCAGCGCTCGCCGCGCTGTCGCTGTGGAATGGTGCGTTCGCGCAGCAATATCGCGAACGTCTGCCACAGGACGAAGTCATCTACTTCCTGCTGCCGGACCGGTTCGATAACGGCGATGCCGGCAACGATCGGGGAGGGCTGCGCGGCGGGCGGCTCAGTACGGGATTCGATCCCGCTGCCAAGGGTTTCTATCACGGCGGCGATCTGCGCGGGCTGCTTGCAAGGCTCGAGTACATCCAACATCTGGGTGCGACGGCGATCTGGCTCGGGCCTATCTACAAGAACAAGCCGGTCCAGGGGGCACCGGGGCACGAGTCCGCGGGCTATCACGGCTATTGGATAACCGATTTCACGCGAGTCGATCCGCACTTTGGCAACGAGAGCGATTTTCAGGCTCTGGTCGAGGCCGTGCATCGCCGTGGGATGAAGCTCTACCTGGATATCATCACCAACCATACGGCCGATGTGATCGCCTACAGGGAGTGCACTTCGGGCGAGTGTCCTTATCGATCACACGCAGACTTTCCCTACACGGCTCATGGTGGAGTGCATGGCGAGCCGATCAACACCGGCTTCGAAGGTGACGACGCGCAGCACCAGACGGCTGAGAACTTTGCCGGGTTGACGCGGCCCGACTATGCCTATACGCCGTACGTTCCGAAGGGAGAGGAACACGTCAAGGTGCCGGCGTGGCTGAACGATCCCATCTTTTACCACAACCGCGGCGATACGACCTTCAAGGGAGAATCCTCCGAGTTTGGAGACTTCGGCGGCTTGGATGACCTGATGACGGAGAACCCGCGGGTCGTACAGGGTTTCAGCGAAATTTATGGCACGTGGATCGATCGCTATGGGGTCGATGGCTTTCGGATTGACACGGCGAGGCATGTCAACCCGGAATTCTGGCAAGCCTTCGTGCCGGCCATGCTGGCGCGCGCCAGGGCGAGGGGCATAGTCAACTTTCATATCTTCGGTGAAGTCAATGTCGCTACGGCCGACGTTGCATTACTCGCCCGGCACACACGGCTTCACAAGCTTCCTGCGGTCCTGGACTTCGCCTTTGCGGCGGCAGTGCGGGAGACAGTCGCAGGCTCGCGCGGTACCGACCTACTCGCGCGCCTGTTTGAAGATGACGTACTTTACGAGGGCGGAGCGGATGCCGCGCTCCGGTTGCCTACCTTTGTCAGCAATCACGATAACGGCCGCTTCGCCTACTTCGTGCGGACGGCCCGCCCGGGCATTGCAGACGAGGAAGTTATAAAGCGAGTCTTGCTCGCCCACGCCATGCTGCTGACGTTGCGCGGCGTGCCGGTGGTGTACTACGGCGACGAGCAAGGTTTTGCCGGTATTGGCGGCGACCAGGACGCGCGCCAGGACATGTTTCGAACCCAGGTTCCCACATACAAACAGGAGAGACCGCTGGGCGTCGCGACACAGTCTGACAAGGACCATTTCGACGACAACCATCCGTTCTACAGGGCCTTTGCTGAATTGGCGCGCCTGCGCAGCGCGCATCCGGCGCTCCGACGGGGCCGGCAGATCGTCCGCAGCTACGGTCTGGAGCCTGGACTGTTTGCCGTCTCGCGCATCGACCCGGATAATGGGCGCGAAATTCTGGTCGCCTTCAATACGTCAACGGCGCCGCTATCCGCCCAGGTTGCGGTCAACGCCGACTCGCGGCACTTCACGTCGCTGCAGGGTCACTGTGATGCGGAACCGACGACACAAGGAAGTTATCGAGTGGCCATCGCGCCGCTCGAGTACGTCATATGCGCCTCACGAGACGGCGGATGAGCATTCAGGAGCGGGGAGACGACGTGACGGGGCAAAATTGGTGGCGCGGAGCGGCGATCTACCAGGTCTACCCGCGCAGCTTTGCCGACTCCAACGGCGACGGAATTGGCGACCTGCCGGGTATCCGGGCCCGCCTCGAGCACATCGCATCGCTCGGGGTGGAGGCGATCTGGCTCTCGCCCTTCTTCAAGTCGCCCATGAAGGATTTCGGATACGACGTTGCCGACTACTGTGACATCGATCCACTCTTCGGGACGCTGGAGGACTTCGATCGCCTGGTCGAGCGTGCGCACGCCCTCGGTCTGCGGGTCATCATCGACCAGGTCTTCTCCCACACCTCCGATCAACACCCCTGGTTCAAGGAGAGCCGTTCGAGTCGGACCAACTCCCGGGCGGACTGGTACGTCTGGGCAGATGCCAAGCCGGATGGCTCGCCTCCCTCCAACTGGCAGTCGGTATTCGGCGGTCCCGCCTGGGCGTGGGACGCCCGCCGGCGCCAATACTATCTGCACAATTTTCTGACGGAGCAGCCCGACCTGAACGTCCACAATCCGGCTGTCCAGGATGCGCTGCTGGAATGCGGTCGCTTCTGGCTGGAGCGGGGCGTCGATGGATTCAGAGTCGACGCCATCGATTACGCAATGCACGATCCGGCGTTGACTGACAATCCACCGGCGACATCTGCCGGCAAGCTGCCTACGCGGCCCATCGACTTTCAGGAAGCGCGCTACAACAAGTCGCACGCGGATATCGTCAAGTTCATCGAGCGGATTCGCGCGCTCGCAGACAGCTACGGCGACCGGTTCACGGTAGCAGAAGTCGGTGGCGAGGGCGGCGAGCCTGTGATGAAGCTCTTCACCGCCGGGGAGCGGCGATTCCACACGGCGTACGGATTCAACTTTCTGTACGCCGAGTCGTTTTCACCGCCGTTGATCCGCTCGGTACTCGAAAACTGGCCCGACGATGGGGCAACCGGGTGGCCGAGCTGGGCGTTCTCAAACCACGATGCTCCGCGGGCCGTGTCTCGATGGGTTGCGCCTTCGGACCGCATCATCGGGGCACAGCTGGCGATGCTGCTGCTCGTCTGTCTGCGCGGCAATATCTTTCTCTACCAGGGCGAGGAGCTCGGCCTGCCGCAGGCAAGCATTGCCTTCGAAGATCTGCGCGATCCTGAAGCCATCGCGAATTGGCCGCTGACCTTGGGCCGGGACGGCGCGCGCACGCCCATGCCTTGGGCTTCCGCTGCCGGCTACGGGGGGTTCTCGACCAGGCGTCCATGGCTGCCGATACCGAACGAGCACCTGGCGCTCGCCGTCGACGTGCAGGAACGGGACTCGACTTCGCAACTCGCAGTGACGCGGCGATTCATTGCGCTCAGAAATCGAAGTAGCGCACTGCGCGTTGGATCGCTCCGCGTCCTCGAGGCCTCGCCGGCCATTCTGGCCATCGAGCGTAGTGCCGGAGGCGAGCGCCTGCTGTGCCTGTTCAACTTCGGAAGCGTGACGCACACCGTCTCAGCCATCCCGGCAGGGGAGTGGCGTGCAGTGGAATCTGTCGGGGGCGCGGGCCTGTGGACTCTTCCAGCAATGTCAGGACTGATCGTGCAACGGATGTAGTAAGATGAGTTGAGACGACTTGCGCCACGGAGGCTTCCCTTGAAACATCGTCTCGCCCTGTCACTCGCGCTATTGATGGCGTTCACCGGTGCAGCCGCCAACGCGGCGTCCCCCAAAGCGGCACCTGGTAGCGCGGCGGCCGCTGGCGCGGCAGCCTGGATCGATATTTCCGCTCCGATCGACCCCCAGACAGCGCCGGTCTACCCGGGAAACGCGCCCATCAAACTCGAGTACATGCTGGACTATGCCAAGGGCGACAGGCTGGCTCTGTCGAGCTATTCGCTGGGCGCGCATACCGGGACGCACGTCGATGCCCCCCTGCATTTCATCAAGGGTGGCACTGCAGTTGACAAGGTTCCCCTCGAGCGGTTCGTCGGGCCGGCGCGTATCATCGACTGCTCCGCCGATGCGACGGTGATCGATGCCGCCGAGCTGAACAAACATGACTGGAAGGGCGCGAAGCGGATTCTCTTTCGCACGCGCAACAGCCGTAACGGATGGATGACCGATCCAACCTTCCATGAAGACTTCACCTATCTCGCCCCCGATGCCGCCCAGTTGCTGGCCGACGCGGGCGTGCAGTTGGTCGGGATCGACTATCTGTCGATCGAGAAATTCCACTCTCCGGAACCGAAGACGCATCTCGCGTTGCTGAGCAAGGGAATCCCTGTCATCGAGGGGTTGTCACTCAAGGACGTGGCGCCCGGCGACTATGACCTGATAGTGCTGCCGCTTCGGGTTGTGGGTCACGAGGCGGCGCCAGCGCGGGCCATCCTGAAGCGCCGCTAGCCGCCCTCGCATCATGCGCGGCGTTCAACAATCTCCTGTAGCCAAGGCACGAGATGCTCCATGTCAAAGGCTTGTTGCTTGAACAGCTCCATCATGAAATCGTAAATAGAGTCAGAATCGGCGGTCATGACGTGCCCATTGATGCGCAGAAAAACGTCTACCACTGCGAAGGCCACGCGCTTGTTTCCATCGATGAATGGATGATTTTGGATCAGGCTTTCGAAAAGGGCCGCCGCTTCGTGCACAATCGAGTCGTAGTACCCGGTCTGTGGCCGATGCAACGCCGACTCCAGCGCTCCAACATCTCGAACGCCGGCGGCACCGCCGTAGCGCTCGACAAGTTGCTGATGAAAAAAGAGGGCATCAGCCGTCGTAACGTACTCAGTCACTTGGCGAGCGATCGGTACAGCTCATCCCGTTCCTTGAGGCTCTGTTGGAATGCCTCGAGCACGTTTCGTCGAGCAGTCTGTTGTCGCTTGCGGTTCAGGTACTCCCGCATTGCTTCACCGAGGACAGCCTGAAATTGTCGGCCTTCACTTGCCGCGAGCTGCTGCATCGCCTCCAGGACCTCGGCTTCAGCCTGGGACGAGAACTTTCGGAGTGCACTCATGAATGACCGCCATCCTGATGGAACCTGATCCATCATGATAAATCATGATGGATGCTATTTCCAGAGTCTGATGGCGCCCGCCATTACAGCTTGATGGCAGCAATATTTATAGTTATCAATGTCTTAGGGAATTTTGGGAAAAGCGTTAAACTGCCCCGTCCCGCTCGTTGTCGCAGCCGGCTCGCTGCGATACTCAGCCGATTCGATTCCGACCCCAGCCTCACTCCCGCATCGTCTGACCCGGGTCGCCCAAATTCGCCGCCGCCTTCCGGCACCGCTCGAGCAGTCGAGCGTCTCCCACTTTGGCTGCCACCTCGGGAAATCGCTCCGTGGGCCCGCGCCACTGCAACTCGTCAATGTTGGCAAACAGCGGCAGGTCAGCCTTTAGAGTGGCCAGCTCCTTGAATCTGAGCGCCAATGCCTGCCGTTCACCCAACACGGTGGGCGGGAACGACTCGATGGGACCGTATTTGTTGATGAGCCGTGCCGCACCCGCCTTGCCGATTCCGTCGATACCGGGGTACCCGTCAGCGGTATCCCCAACCAGCGCCAGAAAGTCCGGGATGAAAGCGGGATCGACGCCGAACTTCACGCGTATGGCCGCCGCGTCGCGGATGGCCTTGGTCTTGCGGTCGATCTGCACCACTCTGTCGTCTCGAACGGATTGCGCCAGGTCTTTGTCCGGCGTCCAGATACAGATCTTCTGTGCACGCGCGTCCTGCGAAGCGAGCCGGGCAGCAGAGGCCAATGCGTCGTCGGCCTCAGTTTCCACCATCGCCCATACGACCACGCCCATTGCGGCAAGCGCGTTCTCGAGAGGGTGAAACTGCGAGAGCAGTGCCGGGTCGATGCCGTCGCCGGTCTTGTAGCCGGGCCAAAGCTGATTGCGGAACGACTCGATGACGTGATCGGTGGCAACGCCGATGTGCGTTGCGCCTTCGTCGATCATCTGCAGCACGGTCACCAGGACGCCGTTCACCGCGCCGAACGGCTTGTCCTGGCCCTTGTTGAAGCGGCGCAGACCGTAGAAGTGACGGAACAGCTCGTAGGTCCCGTCAATCAGATGGACGATCACTTAGGCCGCACTGGCCATGTGAGCCGCGGGCATCATGTTGTGATTCAGGTTGGCCATGATCCATAGCGAGCCGAAGATGACCAGGCAGGCTATCAGGATTCCGAATGCCAGCGCCAGTACGTTGTTGGTGTTGTCGGGTGCCGTGGTGATGTGCAGGAAGAAGACCAGGTGGATGCCCATCTGGGCGAGGGCGAGCACCACAATGGCCACCGGGACTCCAGGGCCATAGATCACGTGGGTCTGCGCCGCCCAAAAGGAAGCAATGGTCATGAGCGTAGCCAGCCCCAACCCGACCAGGTAGCTGCGCATGCCTCGCACGGCGCTCATGCACGGGCCCCGTTGAGATAAACGAGGCTGAAAATAGCGATCCAGATGATGTCCAGGGCATGCCAGAAGAGGCTGAAGCACAGGAAGCGGTGCCGGATGTTCTCCCGGAATCCCTTCGCGAGGAACTGGGCCATCATGGTACCGAGCCACAGAAGGCCTGCCGTGATGTGCAGCCCGTGGCATCCGACCAGCGTAAAGAAGGCAGTCAGGAATGCACTGCGCGTGGGACCGGCGCCGCGCGCCACGAGGCTGGCGAACTCCTTGATCTCGAGAGCCAGGAACGCAGCGCCCAGCACTCCGGTGGCGAGCAGTGTGAGCTGAGTCCACATCTGGTTGCGCTCGCTCACGGCCACGCTCGCCATCCCACAGGCGAAACTCGATGCCAGCAGGCATGCGGTTTCGAGTGCCACATTGCGGGTGTCGAAGAGCTGGGCCGCCGTGGGGCCGCCATCTGTCGCACCAGACAGCACGGCGTACGTCGCGAAGAAGGCCGAAAACATGATGATGTCGGAGAGAAGAAACAGCCAGAAGCCGTAACCGACAATGATTCGGCGGGATGCCGGCCCTGCGGAGTCAGTCGCTCCATGCGGGACTCCGGTCCCTGCATCACTATGGCCAACCTGCTCGGGAACGTCCTGCGGTTGCAGTGCCGCGGTGTTCATGCTGACTGCCCTTGCTCGTGCTGCCGCGCGTGTGTCCGGCGCAATGCTGCGGCACGCACCTCGCGGGTCGCCCGATCGATCCTGGCCACTTCCTCAGCAGGAATTTCCGTCTCACCGACATCCCGCCAGGCGAAGGCTACGAACGTTGCATATGCGCCTATGAGGCCAATCGTCACCAGCCACCAGATGTGCCAGATCATGGCGAAGCCGGTCACGACGGCAAAGAAGGCGGTGACGAATCCGGTGGGCGTATTGCGGGGAATCGCGATCGCCTCGTACTTTGGTTCCTGCGCCGGTTGCATGGACTCCAGTGCCCGCTCCTTCATGCCCGAGTAGGGCTCTGCGCCAGTGACATCCGGATAGATGGCGAAATTGAAGACGGGTGGGGGTGAGGCGGTAGTCCATTCCAACGTGCGGCCGTCCCAGGGATCACCTGTCGGGTCACGGCGCTGGTTGCGTGTGCGAATGGAAACGAACAACTGCGCTACCTGCAGGGCTATACCAGTCAAAATGAGCAGTACACCCGCTGCCGCTATCAGCAGCCATGGCCGCCACTCCGGTTGGTCGTAGTGTTGCATGCGCCGTGTCATCCCCATCAGACCCAACACATACAGCGGCATGAACGCCACGTAGAATCCGACCAGCCAGAACCAGAAGGCGGCCTTGCCGAGCCGCTCGTCCAGCGTGAAACCAAACGCTTTTGGGAACCAGTAGGCGGTACCTGCGAGCGCACCAAACAGCACGCCGCCGATGATCACGTTGTGGAAGTGCGCGACCAGAAACAGGCTGTTATGCAGTGCGAAGTCAGCCGGCGGTACCGCCAGCAGTACACCCGACATGCCGCCGATCACGAAGGTGACCATGAAACCTACCGACCACAACATGGCCGAGGTGAAGCGGATACGGCCACCGTACATGGTGAACAGCCAGTTGAACACCTTTACGCCGGTGGGCACGGCGATGACCATGCTCATGATGCCGAAGACGCCATTGACGTCACCCCCGGCACCCATGGTGAAGAAGTGGTGCAGCCATACCATGAAGGACAGAATGCAGATCACCATGGTGGCGGCGACCATGGATCGGTATCCGAACAGGGGCTTGCCGCTGAAGGTGGAAATCACCTCGGAGAAGACGCCGAAAGCCGGCAGGATCAGGATGTAGACCTCCGGGTGACCCCAGGCCCAGATGAGGTTGACGAACATCATGGGGTTGCCGCCGGCGTCGTTGGTGAAAAAGTGAAAGCCGCAGTAGCGGTCGAGCAGCAGCATGGATAGCACGGCAGTCAGGATCGGGAATGCCGCGATGATGAGGAGATTGGAGGCCAGGGAGGTCCAGCAGAAGACCGGCATGCGTGTGTAGCTGAGGCCGGGCGCACGCATCTTGAGGATGGTCGTCGCCATGTTGATACCGGCCATCAGGGTGCCTATACCTGATATCTCGAGGGCCCACAGGTAATAGTCAACGCCCACTCCGGGCGAATAGGTCAGCTCCGACAGCGGCGGATAAGCCAGCCAGCCGGTGCGGGCAAACTCGCCGACAACCAGGGACAGGGTGACCAGGAACGAGCCGGCCGCCGTGAGCCAGAAGCTCACCGAGTTCAAGGTTGGAAACGCAACATCCCGCACACCCAGCTGCAACGGTACCGCGAAATTCATCAGGCCGATGACGAACGGCATGGCGACGAAAAAGATCATGATGGTGCCGTGCGCCGAGAAGATCTGGTCGTAGTGCTCGGGCGGCAGGTAGCCGGGGGCGTGCAAGGCCAGGGCCTGTTGCGAGCGCATCATCAGCGCGTCGATGAATCCTCGCAGCAGCATGATCATCGCCAGTACGCAGTACATGACGCCGATGCGTTTGTGATCGACGCTCGTGATCCACTCGCGCCACAGATAGGGGACGTAACCTTTGACGATGACCCAGACGAGCACCGCGCAGAGGACGAGGCCTATGAGCGCCGCGGCGCCCAAGGCAATCGGTTCGTCGAAGGGAATGGCCTGCCAGGTCAACTTTCCAAACATATCAGTGCACCGCGATCGGCTTTATGTCAGGGCTCGGGCGTCCCGATCGCGGCCCTTCACCCCGTGGCAGTTGCAAGGTCACGATGCGGTCAAACAGCCCCGGTTGTACCGAACGGTAGGTATAGGGATGAAGCGGGGCGCTCTGGCGCAACAAACCACGATAGGCTGCATCGTCCAGCACGCCGCCCGTGCTCCTCGCTGCTGTGATCCATGCGTCAAACTGTGGGGCAGGCAGCGCCTCGAAGTTGAACCTCATGTAAGGGAAGCCGTCGCCGCTGAAGTTGGCTGATAGTCCCGGATAGGTACCGGGCTCGTCAGCCTGCAGGTTGAGCTGTGTAGCCATGCCACTCATGGAGTAGATCTCGCTGCCCAGCCTCGGTACGAAGAAGACATTCATGACCGAGGCAGAGGTCACGCGAAGGTGTAGCGGCACGCCGGCAGGCACGACCATCCGGTTGATGCTCGCGACCTGCTGCCCGGGATAGATGAAGAGCCACTTCCAGTCGAGCGAGACGACCTCGATCTGCAATGGTTTCGGATGCAGCGGTTTTGCCGGGTCCAGGTCATGTGAGCCAATCCAGGCGATACCGCCGAGGAACAGGATGACCAGGGCAGGAACTGACCACATGAGCAGCTCGAGCTCACCCGAGTACGCCCATCTGGGCCGATAGCGGGCGCGGCTGTTGCCGTGACGGAACCACCAGGCGAATGCGAGTGTGGCCACGATGGTCGGGACGACGATTGCCAGCATGATGGCCACCGAGTCCAGCAGGATGGTCCGCTCGGCGGCGCCAATCGGACCGATGGGCGACAGAACTGTCTCCCCGCAGCCGCCCAGCGAGGCGAGCACGGTCAGAATGACCATGGAGCGCAGGACGGAGATGATCATGGCGAGGCCGCTGCGTGAGCCACCGGCTGGGTACCACCGGGCGAATCGGTTTCAACGGGGCCTGAGGTTGAAGGTTCCATTCCAGGTGGGTGGGCGGCGGAACCTGCCGGCAAGCGACAAGTCGCCAGGCCCACAAGCTTGCCGATGACCTGGGCGATGAGCACGATCTCACCGTGATGCGGGTGAAAGCGCAAGTGCACCACGATACGCTTTCAACCGACTTCAGCCTCCTGCTGGCACTGATCGACCGGCGCCGTAGCGAGTTGCGGGACGAGGCGGTCAGCCGCGGCCGCCAACTGTACGAAGAAAAGCCTCGTGCGTTTGCGACGCGCTTCAGCGGTTACTGGGACAACTGGCAGCGGAACGCTTCGCCGGGCGCACCGTGACCTTGACCAGGGGAAATTTGGCGCACCTCATGTCGAAACCGGCGCACCCCGTGCGTCTTTGAGATGGAAGCCCACGACTCGAGGAGATTGCGATGAGCCAAGGTCAATTCTTCTGGTACGACATCATGACCACCGACACGAAGGCGGCGGCCCGGTTCTATTCAGCCGTGGTGGGATGGGGCACTCAAGAGCAGGGTGCGGCTGGCAAGGAATACACTCTGTTCACCGTCAACGGCCAGGGCGTGGCGGGGTTGATGCCAATCCCCGAAGACGTCGCCCAGCATGGTGCCAAACCCGCCTGGCTTGGGTACATATCCGTCGAAGACGTTGACGCTGCTGCTGCGAAGCTGAAACAGCTGGGCGGGACGGTTTACCGTGAGCCCCAGACCGTGCCCGGCATCATCCGTTTCGCGGTGGTCTCCGACAACCAGGGCGCGGCTTTCTACGTCGCCCGGGGCCTCGCCAAGGAAACCATGCCGGAGTTCCCGGTGGACACGGCGGGCACCGTCGGCTGGCGCGAGCTGTACGCCAACGACTGGAAGGCCGCGTTCGCCTTCTATGCAAACATGTTTGGCTGGACCAAGGCGGACGCCCTCGACATGGGCGAGATGGGCACATACCAGCTCTTTACGACCGGCGGCGGCGCGCCCGTCGGGGGTATGATGACGAAGCCGCCCAGCATCCCGCGGCCGTTCTGGGGCTACTACTTCAATGTCCCGGCGATCGATGCCGCAGCGGACCGTGTCAAATCTGCGGGCGGCAGAATCATGATGGGCCCACACGAGGTACCGGGCGGACAGTGGATTGTCCAATGCGAGGATCCCCAGGGCGCCTACTTCGCACTGGTCGCTCGGAAGCGGTAGGGGGACGCTCCTCCAGAGTCGCGGGCGGTGGGCACGGAGGAGCGTTAGTTGCTACGAAGGATAGCAACAGCGCGCCCCCGGAGGCCCGACCATGGCTCGTCAACTTGCCGCACACCGCGCCGGACTGTCCCGCACGAAGGCTGTCCGCTACGCTGTCGTCGGATTGGGTCACATCGCACAGGCCGCTGTGTTGCCGGCTTTCAAGCATGCGCGCCGCAACAGTGTCCTGGCGGCGCTCGTGTCGGGCGAGCCGAAAAAGCTCGATACTCTTGGCCGTCGTTACCGCGTAGAGCGTTTGTGCGGCTATGACGAAGCCGACGAGCTCTTCGGGAGCGGAGAGATCGATGCGGTCTACATCGCCCTGCCAAACAACATGCACACGGAGTTTGCGGTTCGGGCAGCCCGCGCAGGCCTGCACGTTCTGTGCGAGAAACCGATGGCCGTCACGGTGCGCGAATGTGAGCAAATGATACGTGCGACGACGCAGGCGAACGTCAAACTGATGATCGCCTACCGACTCCATTTCGAACGCGCGAATCTGGAGGCCGCAAGGCTCGCGCGCGCAGGCACGCTCGGTGAGCTGCGCTTCTTCAGCTCAGATTTCTCCATGCAGGTGAGGGAAGACAACATCCGTCTGGAACGAGCCAAGGGCGGCGGGCCGCTGTATGACATCGGCATCTATTGCATCAACGCGGCGCGTCACACCCTCTCGGAAGATCCGCTCGAGGTCTGGGCCACCGCGGCCAAGAGCCGTGACCCTCGCTTCCGGGAGGTCGATGAGACTGTAGTGGGCGCCATGCGCTTCAAAGACGAGCGGCTCGCAAGCTTCACGTGCAGCTTTGGAGCCGCCGACCGCTCCACGTACGCAGTGACCGGCACGCGCGGCAGTATCACTTTGGACCCTGCGTACGAGTATGCCGAAGGGCTTGCGTATTCGCTCAAAGTCGGCGAGCGCAAACGCACGAAGAAGTTCGCCAAGAGTGATCAATTCGCGCCGGAACTGCTGTACTTCTCGGACTGCATCCTGAACAACCGCGAGCCGGAGCCCTCGGGTCTGGAAGGCCTTGCGGACGTGCGTGTCATCGAAGCCATGCTACGTTCCATCCGGACTGGCAAACCGGTGACTCTCAAAATGCAGCAGCGCCGCCAGCGGCCGACCATGCGGAAGGAGATTCGACGACCCGCTGTGCCTCGTGAGCCCAGACTGGTGAATGTCAAGTCGGCGAGTCAATAAGCACTGTTCTGGTGCGATAACCCTGCACCGACGCCTCGCACGGCTATGGTGTAGTCTCGCCTGATGACAAACATCCATCTGATTGGCGGCGAGAAGGGTGGCGTGGGCAAATCCGTCGTTGCACGGCTGCTCGCGCAATATTTCATTGATCACTCGATACCGTTTCTCGGCTTCGACTCGGACCGGTCGCATGGCGCGCTGCTGCGGTTTTATGCAGGTTATGCGTCTGCGGTCGTGATCGATCGGTACGAGAGCCTGGACGCCATTGTCGAAGCGGCCGCTGAGCAGCCGGAGCGCCGGGTGGTAGTGGACCTGGCGGCGCAGACCCAGGAGCCGCTCATGAAGTGGATGGACGAGTCGCAGCTCCTGGACGTCGCGCCGGAGATCGGACTGCAGATCCGCTACTGGCACGTGATGGATTCCGGCAAGGATTGCGTCGATCTGTTGAAGCTGCTGTTGGATCGATACGAGCAACGGCTGCACTACGTGATCGTGCAGAACCAGCTGCGCGGGGATCAATTCGACATCCTCAAAGCATCAGGCTTGCTCGGGCGGGCACAGGTCCTGGGTGCCAAAGTCGTTGTCATCAAACGGTTGCAGGAAGCGGCGATGACCAAGATCGATGGCACCAGCAGCAGCTTCTGGGCAGCCACCCAGAAGCCCGAGGCAGGCGCCGCGCCTCTTGGAATCCTGGAGCGGCAGCGGCTGAGGACCTGGCTGGCCAGTGCCTACGAGGCGATTCGAGCAGTTGATCCCTGAGTGGTGGCCTGCTGACCGGCAGCCGGCTCGCGGTAGTGATATCGCTCGTTGACCTGCCGCATGGCCAGATTGCACAGCAATCCCACAACCAACAGGCCGCACATGATGTACATCGTCGTCGAATAGGCCTGCGCCGGTGCCACGCCACTGTCGATCTGGTGCTGGCGGATGTAGTTCACCAACACCGGGCCGAGCACACCCGCAGCCGACCAGGCGGTCAGCACCCGGCCGTGAATCGCGCCCACATTGATGGTTCCAAACATGTCGCGCAAGTAGGCCGGGATTGTCGAGAAACCGCCGCCATACAGCGAAATGATGATGGCAAAGGCGCCAATGAACAGAGTGATCGAGCCGAGCTTGCCGGCCATTGGGACCAGTGAATAGAGCGCGATGCCGAGCACGAAGATCAGTGTGTAGGTGTTTCGCCGCCCGAGGTAGTCGGACGTCCACGCCCACAGGAATCGTCCGCCCATGTTGAAGAGACTGAGCAGACCCACGAAGCCGGCGGCACCGGCCGGCGAGACCACACTCCCGAACATCTCCTGGATCATGGGCGAGGCCTGGCTGAGCACGCCAATTCCAGCGGTGACGTTCATGCACAACACTCCCCACAGAAGCCAGAATTGCGGAGTGCGCCATGCGATGTTGACCAGGACATTGGCGCTCGTCACGAGCTTGTTCGGTTGCGCCGGGGGAACCCAGCGTTCGGGCCTCCAATCGGGGGCGGGTACCCGCACCGCGGAAGCACCAATCATCATCAAGGCAAAATACAGGACGCCCATCGTGACGAAGGTCTTGAGTACGCCGTTCGCTGTAGCGGTTCTGAACTGCTCCATCAGAAACAACGAAAGCGGCGCTGCGATGATCGCGCCACCGCCGAATCCCATAATGGCCAAACCCGTGGCCATGCCCGGCCGATCGGGGAACCACTTGATCAACGTCGAAACTGGCGAGATGTAGCCGATGCCGAGCCCACATCCACCCAACACGCCGTAGCCGAGATAGAGGAGCCAGATCTCGTGCAGACGGATGCCGATGGCCGATACGAGGAAGCCTCCACCGAAGCACAGGGCCGCCGCGAACATGGCCTTGCGCGGGCCAACCCTCTCGACCCACCGCCCGAACACGGCCGCTGACAGGCCGAGAAGGACAATGGCGATCGAGAAGATCCAGCCGACCTCGCTCAGACTCCAATCGCCGGGCCCCGACTGGCTGATGCCAATCTGCCGGGTCAGCGGCAGGTTGAAAGTTGAAAATGCATACGCCGAGCCGATCGACAGGTGCACCGCAAGCGCGGCCAACGGCACCCGCGAGCGGTTATAACCCGGAGGCGCGACAATACTTCGCCGGTCCAGAAAGCCAGGCTCATCCCGGTATGGGTCACCGTTGCTGCGATATTCGAGTCGTCGCGGAACCGCGCGACGCGGGCCACTGACTTCGCCCACTCTTTCGGGAAATTTCGAGGACATCATGTTCTCCAGATCTCATGACCGATGGGCAGCAGATCCGTTGCGCTGCCGGCTCGCAGAGTCTCCTGCCCGAACCGATTGCGCTCGTGCGGCGTTGCGATTGCGTTTCGCGATTTGCAGATTGTGTTTCACTTGAAATCACGCGGCGCGCGCTTGAAATCCTGCGGCGTGCGCGTGAAATTGCGCGGATAGCTGCGCCGCTGAAACTTACTGTCAGCAAATCAATCCTTGGGTGCACCATGACTGCTATATCGCGACGTAATATCCTGGTTGGCGCAGCCGCCTCGGCGGCGGCCCTGGGCGTGGTCGGTTCCGCAACAGCAGGCACGTTCGGGAACCCGGACTCTCCGCCGGAAGGCCGGATCAACGGCAAGAACCGCACGAGCCTGGACGATCCGGGCCCGCAAAATCCAACGCTGGCGGGCCAGTTCCCCTCGTTCCAGGATCCACCGGCAACCGATGTCAACGGCATGCCGTTGTTCTGGGCGTCCTTCAACAACGCTCACAAGCGCTTTCAAAACGGCGGCTGGGCGCGCGAAGTGACGCAAGTCGACTTCGCGATCTCCGAAGATATCGCCGGTGTGAATATGCGGCTCTCCGAGAACGGCATTCGCGAGCTGCACTGGCACCAACAGGCCGAGTGGGCCATCATGTTGGACGGCAAATGCCGGATCACGATCATCGACGAAGTGGGCCGCCCACAGGTTGCCGACGTGAAGACCGGCGATCTGTGGTACTTCCCGCCGGGCCTCCCGCACTCGTTGCAGGGGCTCGGTCCAACGGGCGCAGAGTTCCTGCTCGCATTCGACAACGGCAAGTCGACAGAATTCAACACCCTGATGCTGACCGACTGGATCGCGCACACGCCGCCGGATGTGCTCGCCCGGAATTTCGGCGTGCCGGCGGATGCCTTCAAGAATATCCCGCTCGATCAGCGGTGGATCTTCCAGGGCACGGACCCGGGTCCCCTGGCAGCCGACGAGCGTGCGGTGAAATCGGCCAAAGGCGTACCGGCCCATCCATTTGTGTTCTCGCTGAGCGACCTGCAGCCCACCCGGCAGAACAAGGGCGGTATGGTGCAGATCGCCGACAGTCGCAATTTCAACGTGTCAAAGACAGTTGCTGTTGCAATGGTCACCGTCAAGCCGGGCGGGATGCGTGAGCTGCATTGGCATCCAAACGCGGATGAGTGGCAGTACTACATCAAGGGACGCGCCCGGATGACGGTGTTCGACACTGGTCCGAGAGCACAAACCGCAGATTTCCGCCCGGGCGACATCGGCTATGTGAAGAAGAGCCTCGGCCACTACGTGCAGAACACGGGCGATACCGATCTGGTCTTCCTCGAGCTGTTCAAGTCCGACCACTACGCCGAAGTCTCACTATCTGAATGGCTGACCCATGTTCCGCCAGAGCTGGTGACGCAGCACCTGAACATCAGTCGTGAAACGCTGGCGCGGTTCCCGAATACCGCCCCAGATCTCATGCCCATCTAGATCAGTGGAGTTCGCCGTGAGTTCCGCCACGACACTGCAGACCGAGCTCGCTGCGCGCGATGCGCTCGATGGACGCCGCAAAGGTGTCGTGGCATTCCTCCCCTTGGCCGGGCCCGCAATCATGGCGTCCGTCGGCTACATGGACCCGGGTAACTTCGCGACGAACATCCAGGCGGGCTCGACCTACGGCTACCAGCTGCTGTGGGTCGTGCTGCTCGCGAATCTGGGCGCCATGCTGTTCCAGGCCATGTCTGCCAAAGTGGGTATCGTCACGCGGCACAATCTCGCAGAGCTCTGCAGGCAACAATTCTCACGGCGGATCGTTGTCAGTATGTGGGTCGCGTCGGAGGTTGCCGCGATGGCCACTGACCTTGCTGAGTTCCTCGGCGGGGCGCTGGGAATCTCCTTACTGTTCCATCTCTCGTTGCTATGTGGGTTGAGTATCACCGCTGTCGTGACGTTTGCAGTTCTGCAGCTCGACAAGAGGGGTTTCCGTCCACTCGAACGGGTGATCACTGCGCTCGTCGGTGTGGTCGGCCTCAGCTGTCTCTGCGAGGTCGTATTCGCATCTCCCGACTGGCACGCCGCGCTCTTTCATACCGTTGTCCCGCAATTGCATGATCGGTCCGCCCTCACGCTGGCGGCCGGGATCATCGGCGCGACAATCATGCCGCACACGCTTTACCTGCATTCGGGGTTGACGCAGAACAGGATGCCCGCGCGCAACGACCGCGAACGGCGTGGCCTGTTGCGATTCTCGAATAAGGAGGTCGTGATCGCACTCAGCTTCGCTGGACTGGTCAACCTTGCAATGGTCATGATGTCCGCTTCCGTGTTCAGCAAGTCGGCACCGGGCATCGCGGATATCAGTGTGGCGTATCACGCGCTCGTTCCGGCGCTCGGTGTCGGTGCGGCAGGCATGTTTCTGGTCGCACTAATAGCGTCCGGGATCTCCAGCTCGGTAATCGGAACGATGGCCGGCCAGGTGATCATGCAGGGCTTCGTTGGCTTCAGCATTCCGATCTGGGTGCGTCGCGTGATCACTATGGCGCCCGCCTTTGTCGTTGCGCTCAGCTGCAATACGATGACCGCGATGCTGCTCAGCCAGGTGGTACTGAGCTTTGTCCTGCCACTGCCGATGATCGCGCTCCTGGTGTTGTCGTCGCGAAAATCGGTGATGGGGAACTTCGTGACGGGCAAGGGGACAGCGTTTGCGGCAGTTCTGACCACGGTCCTGGTCGTGCTGCTGAACGTCGTGCTGATCAGGCAGATGTTGTCTTAGGAGCGACGGCCGTTTATCGCCGCGAGGGTCTTCTCAGGCAAAAATGGCACTGAACGCAGCCGTACGCCAATCGCATCGAATACGGCGTTGCAGATCGCTGCTGACACTATGGCGGAGGACGGCTCGCCGACGCCCCAGGGTTTCTCCTGGGGACGGTCGATGAGCTCGATGTCGATATCGGGCACATCCGGAAACGTCAGGATAGGGTAGGTGAGCCAGTCTATGCTGGTCACGTGCGACCGGTCATAACGCACCCGCTCCAGGAGCGTGCGGCTGACCGTCTGGACGACGTTGCCTTCAATCTGGTTTCTCACACCGTCTGGGTTTATGACCTGCCCACAGTCCTGAACCACGGCAAAGTGCTTCGCTTTGATGACCCCAGTTGCGCGAACGATTTCCACCGTCGTCACCATACCAACATACGTTCGGTAGACTTCGTACTTCACGAAAGCCATCCCACGCCCTGTGACCGTGCCTCCGGCGGCATGCCCATTGAAAGTCCGCTTCTGCCAGTTGGAAAGTCGGGCGAGCCGTTCGAGCACCTCGATCGCGCGGTGATCGTTGGCGAGGGACCGCTGGCGTAACTCGAATGGGTCCGTCCGGGTAGCTACAGCGATCTCGTCGAGAAATGCTTCGTTGGCGAAGGCGCTCTGCATGCGGCCTGGGGCGCGGATCCAGGAAGGCCGGAACGGCGTGGTGGCGAGCCGATGCGCGACCGTCTTCACGTTTGGAAACATGTACGGGATGGCAGTGCCGTTGATGATGCCGCCCGGGCTCATTTCCATTTCATGCGGCAGGTCCGCAAGATCGGCGGCCACCAGCTTGACTCGACCTGCCACGCCTTCCGGCCCATAGAATTGGGAGTACCAACCGGTGACGTTACCGCCCGCGTCCACGCCGGCCTGCATGTCTATGAGTGTCGGAGGCCCTTTCGGGTCCCACCCGTGCTCATCGGCGCGCATCCATTGGACGCGCACTGGACGACCCACTGCGTGCGCCAGTAGCGAGGCGTCAGCGGCGGCATCTTCGTGTCCGTTTCGGCCATAGCATCCAGATCCAGCGATGTAGATCACTCGCACATCCGCGTCGGGTATTCCCAACATCAACGCGAGCTGCTGGCGCAGGTTGTGTGTGGCCTGGCTTGCAGACCAGCAAGTAAGCCTGCCTCCTTCGAACGAGGCGACCGCACACGAAGGACCGATGGACCCGTGCGTGTGTATCGCGAAGTCATACGTTGCTGAAAGCCGTTGCGCCGATTTCGCGAGCGCAGCCTCGACGTCGCCTCGGTCGCTGGTCACGTCTTCTTTGGTGATCCTGGTGGATCGCACGTAATCCCAAAGCTTGTTCTCATCCGGAAGTCCCTGCCAGTCCGACCACTTGGCCTCGAGTTGCTGTGCGGCGGTGATCGCACCCCATTCGGTCTCCGCGACGACGGCAAGGAAGTTGCGCTGCTGCACCACTTTGATGAAGCCGGGCAGGTGTTTGACTGAGTCCTCGTTCACTGCAAGCAGCGTGGCGCCGATGGCAGGCGGGCGCACGACGCGTCCGTGCACCATTCCCGTCACGCGGAAGTCGTGCATGTAAGTAAACCGCCCGGTCACCTTGTCAGGGATGTCCAGGCGCGGTTGCGAGCGGCCCACCACTGTGTAGGTCGCGGGATCCTTGAGTGGCGCGTCCTTGTCGATTGAGAGCGCAAAAGTTCTGCCGCCGATGAGGTCGCCGTAGCTGACGGATCGCGTACCATGCGCAGCCTTGATGACGCCCCTCTCGACCGTCAACTCGCTTTCTTCCAGGTGCAATTGCTTTGCCGCCTGGCGAATCAAGGCCCGGCGCGCGGTCGCAGCCGCTTGGCGAATCTGCGTGCCGCCATTTTGGATCGACAAACTGCCGTACGTAGGGCCTTGGTCAGGTGTGAGCAAGGTGTCCCCCTCGATCACGCTCACTCGCGCAATGGGTACATCAAGCTCCTCGGCGACGATCTGCGTGATCGCCGTACGCACGCCAGTGCCCAGATCCACTTTGCCTGAGAAAACGGAGATGTTGCCGTGCCGGTCGATAGCCAGGAAGCCATCCACCTCATCCGACGCAACGGGTTTGTGAGCGGTTGGGAGTTGTGTCTGTTGCGAACTCTCCGCTGACGCCAGCGGCAGGGGCAGGGCGGCGAAGCTGACAATCAAGCCGCTGAGCCCGAGGAACTCGCGGCGGCTGATGGAGGGGCGCGCTGACACGACGGCGGCGCCCTCAGATTTGCGAGGTTGCGCGTTTGACCGCACGCACGATGCGCAGGTGTGTTCCACACCGGCACAGGTTGTTGGCCAATGCCTGCTTGATTTGCTCGTCGGTCGGATGTTTGTTGGCAGCCATCAATGCCGCCGACTGCATGATCATTCCGTTGATGCAGTAACCGCATTGCACGGCCTGTTCGTCGATGAATGCCTGCTGCAGCGGATGCGGTTTATCCGGTGTACCGAGGCCTTCGAGCGTCACAATGCTGCGGCCGGCGACGCTGACGATTGGAAGCACGCAAGACCGTACGGCATTGCCGTCGAGATGCACTGTGCAGGCGCCACATTGGCTGAGCCCGCAGCCGAAGCGGGGCCCGCGCAGGCCAAGGTCGTTCCGTAGTGCATACAGCAGCGGCATGGCCGGATCAGCGACCTTCAGATCCACTTTTCGGCCATTGACGTTGAGCGAGATGTGTTGCTCCATGGGTTTCGTCCTGCAATGCGACCCTAAACGCGATGGGGCTCGCCTGCATCGCGTCCCGCGAGGCCGCCGATGGCGGCCCAATCGAGGCGCTCGCCACCCTCGGCGAGCAACCGCAGAAATCGGTCGTGGAGCAGGCTGCCCAGGGGCATCGGCACGCGCAGGCTCTCGGCCGCGGCCAGCGCGAGTCTGATGTCCTTGAACCCGAGCGGCGCTGCGAACAGCGCCGGTTCAAACCGCCCGGCGGCGATCAGTCCACCATAGATCTTGTAGGCCGGTGCGTTGAAGATACTGGACGTGAGCAGGTCCACGAAGACCTGTCGATCGATGTCAGCCTTGCTGATGAGCGCGATGGCCTCGCCCAACGCCTCGATGACGGAAGCCATCAGGAAGTTTCCGCTGAGCTTGACGAGATTGGCCGAGGCCGGTGTGTTGCCGATTGGGAACGTCTTCTGACCCAGGACATTGAGCAACGGCTCGCACATTTTGACCGCACCGGGGTTGCCTGCTGTGACGATGAACAGTTTCGCGGCCGCCGCCGCATCCGGACGGCCGAATACGGGCGCCGCGACGAACTGCTGTGCGGCTTGTGCGTGCGCTTCAGTCAGTTTCTTCGACAGCTCGACGCTGATAGTGCTCATGGAAAGATGGATCGCTCCCTTCGGGAGGACGCTGATGATGCCTCCGTTCTGGAACGCGACATCAGCGACCGCGGTGTCGTCTGCCAGCATTGTAATGACCAGCTCCCCGCGACAAGCGTCTGCAACGGTGCCGGCCTCAAGAGCACCCAGCTCAATCAGCGGGAGCAGCTTCTCGGGACTGCGGTTGAACACCGTGACCTCATGCCCAGCCTTCAGGAGATTCGCCGCCATTGCCGAGCCCATGCGGCCCAGCCCGATAAATCCAGTCTTCATTGCTTAAACTCCGTGATTCCTACAGCGGGAGGGGTCGTTCCAGGGGTGCCATGAACTCGGGCCCGATGGGATCGGTGATCGTCTCGCGGAGGATGTTGTTGATTCGCGCCAGGGAGGGCGCATCGAGTTTCCAGCCTGCCACCCCGAGCGCGGGCTCCAGTTGGCCGGGGTGACGCGCGCCCCAGAGCGCCACACTGATGCCCTGGTCGAGCATCCAGCGGACGGCCAGTTGAATGACACGCCGCTTGAAGCGATCCCGAGCGAGTCGATCGAGCTGCCGAACGGCCGCGAGGTACTGCGCGAAACGGGGTGGCTGGAATTTCGGATCCACCTGTCGCAGATCATCGCCTGCGAAGCTCGTGTCCGCCTGCATCCGGCCGCTGAGCAGCCCGCGACACAGTGCTCCGTAGCCGAATGTCGCAATGTTGTTTGCACGGCAGTAGGGCAGAATCTGCGCTTCGATGGCTCGCTCGAAGAGGTTGTAGGGCGGCTGCAGCACGTGTATCGGCGCAACCGCGCGGAAGCGGTCCATCTGCGCAACGGAGAAATTGCTCACGCCGATGGCGCGGATTTTCCCCAGATCGTAAAGCCCCCGCATGGCCTCGGCGGTTTCCTCGATCGGTACGCGTGGGTCGGGCCAGTGAACCTGGTAGATGTCGATGTAGTCTGTGCGCAGGCGGCGCAGGGAGTCATTGACTTCCTGCAGGATGCGTTGCCGGGTTGCATTGCGGTAGACCTTGCCGTCGCGCGTTTCCAAGCCGACCTTGGTTGCGATGACCGCGCGCGCGCGCAGGCCTGCAGCCGCCATGGCCTTGCCGACTGTTTCTTCGGACACGCCGGAGCCGTAAGCGGGAGCCGTATCGATCAGGTTGATGCCCTGATCCAGAGCGGCCCAGATTGTCTTGACTGATTCGGCCTCGTTGGTTCCGCCCCACATCCAGCCGCCCATCGCCCAGGTTCCGAGCGCGACGCGCGACACATGCAGTTGTGTTCCGGGGATGTCTACGAACTCCATAGCGGTTTCGTGCAGCCGAACGTGACTTGACTGTTGCATGAGTAGGCGCTCCTGATTACCTGATGTTCGATGGTTGCAGGTTGAGCGCGGCCCAATTCGTAGTCATTGCAGCAGCGGCGGGACGGGTTTCAGCTGAAATTCCTGGCGCAACGGGGCGGTCGCCCAGTCCCAGCGTCGCCCAGACCACCGCCAGCATGGCCAGCAGCGGCATCCCGAATTTGACGGCCGGATGTATCATTTCGCTTCGCACGGTAACGCGGCACGACCGCGACTGTGCGATCTATGGAGTCGCTCGTGGAGGTGAGACTACGGTCGGCGCAGCCGCGAGCATGCCGCCACTCGTCGAGCCGGGGCCGATTCTCACTGCGTCACCGTTGCCAATGCCATCGGGCGGGCTGTCGATGATGCGATCCTCGGCCGTGAGTCCCGAGGCGATCTCGACGGAGTCGCCCAGATCCCGAGCGACCTTGACTGGCTTGAAAATGACTCGGTTGTGAGGCCCAAGCGTTGCCACCTGCAGGCCGTTGTGGTCGAAGATCAGGGCGCTGGCCGGTACGCTGAGATTTGCGGCGGCCAGTGACAAGTCGAAATGCACGTTTGCGTACGCGCCCGGAAAGAGCTCGCCTGCCGCATTGTCCACGTCAAGCTGCACCAGGGTGGACCCCGAGGCCGGATCGACTGACCGGGCCGATGCTTCTACTGCGGCAGTAAACGTCCTGCCTGGACGTTCGGGTACTGTCAGCTGAGCCTGCGTGCCTGACACAATCCGGGCGGCATAGTTTTGGGGGACATTGATGTAAAGGCGCAGCTTGTGCGTGTCGGAAACGACAAACAGCTCGAGACCCGCTCCGCTGCCGGCGTTGATGAGCGCACCGATATCCGTAAATCGCGCCGTCACCGTGCCGTTGAATGGCGCTACTATTCTCTTGAATCCCTCCAACACCTTGAGACGGTCGACGTTCGCTGCGGTAGCCTGGGCAATCGCCTCCTTGGCGGCCTGGTCGCCGTTCTTCGCATCGACGTCCTGCTGGGAAACCGAATTGGTCTTGAACAGTATTTTCCAGCGTGTGGCCGTCGTGCGTGCAAGTGCCGCGTTGGCCTGAGCGGTCAGCAGATCTGCCTTGCCCTGCGCCAACTGTTGGTCCAGATCCGGCGCCTCGATCTCCGCGAGGAGCTCTCCAGCCCGGACAGGGCTGCCGATATCGACATGCCAGTCCTTCAAATAACCGCTGACTCGCGCGTAAATCGGTGCTCGCGAGTAGGCCTGCAGCCTGCCCGGCAGGTCGATGGTGTATGAGCTACCGCCGGGTGTCGGCAGCGAGACCGTCACGACGGGCTCCGCCTGGGCACGGGTTTGCTGTTGGAGGCGCTTGCTGTTCGAAGCGCGCGTGGCAATTCCGCCGCCGACCACAATGACGGCCATGGCGATGCCCACCACAGCTGCGATGCGCAGTCCGCGGTGGCGCGCTGGGGGACTCGAACCTTCAGGTGACATGCGATTCTCCAATTGCGGGCGCCGCTCCGCCATGCGGACCGCGGCTGAAGTTCCGGTGCACGATGCTGAACACCACAGGAACGAAAATCAGAGTGGCGAGGGTTGCGAAGGCCAATCCACCAATCACGGCACGACCGAGCGGCGCGTTCTGCTCGCCGCCTTCACCCAAGCCCAGCGCCATCGGTACCATGCCGATGACCATGGCAAGCGCGGTCATCAACACTGGACGGAAGCGTACGAATCCGGCCTCGAGGGCTGCGGCAAGCGGATCTCCGTGCTCATTCAGCTGCTCGCGCGCAAAGCTGATCACGAGCACACTGTTGGCGGTCGCAACACCCATACACATGATCGCGCCGGTGAGCGCTGGCACCGACAGCGTAGTACCGGTGGCAAACAGCATCCATACGATTCCAGCCACCGCGGCCGGCAGCGCCGTGACGATGACGAACGGATCGCTCCAGGATTGGAAATTGACCACGATCAGAAGGTAAATCAACACGATTGCACCGATCAGGCCGAACAGAAGACCCGCGAACGCCAGGTTCATCGTTTGCACCATGCCGAGCAGCTTTACGGTGCTACCCTTTGGAGCGTCGTGTTGGGTCGTCTTGAGGATTTCATCGATGTCAGCCGCTACCGCCCCCAGGTCGCGACCCTGCGTCGTGGCGTAGATCTGCACCATTGGCGCAATATCGTATTGCGCGACGACGGCATTCGAGCTCATTCGCCTGACCTTCGCCACGCCACCGAGGACCTGCGGCACCGTTGCGCCGAGTGCGGTCGTACCCGTCGTAATGGGCATGTTCCGCAGGGCGCTGAGGGAGTCGACCTCATATTGTGGTGTTTGCATGACAATGGGGTATTGGACGCCGTTCTTCGGGTTCAGCCAGAACGTCGGCGCGACCTGGCTGGTGCCCGCCAGCATGGTCAATAGACTGTTGGTTACGTCGCGCTCCGTGAGGCCGACATATTGCGCGCGGGCCCGGTCCACCACCACATTGAATCCAGGGTTGCTCTGCGACTGCTGAATCCGTGCGTCGGCGACGCCGGACACGAGACGGATCCGGCGCAGGATCTCGTTCGCGTAAGCAAAGTCCGCGTGCAAATCGGAGCCGCGAATCTGCAGGTCAATCGGCGCGGGGGCGCCGAAATTCAGGATCTGGCTGACGATATCGGCGGGCAGGAACGAGAAAGTCGTCCCCGGGAAGCGCACTGGCAATGCCTCGCGCAGCTTGCTGACATATTCGGCGGTTGGGCGGTGGCCCGGATTGAGCGCGATCTGGACATCCCCGTCCTGCTCGCCGATCGTCCCGGTGTTGTTATAGGCGAGGTTGATGCCGCTGACGGGCAGGCCGATGTTGTCTACCAGCGTGGCCAGGTCGGCCGGGGGTATGATCTGGCGGATCGCACTTTGGATCTTGCCAAACGCATTGGCGCTGTCCTCGACGCGCGTGCCGACCTGAAGACGCACGTGCATGAGGATCTGCCCTGAATCAACGTCCGGGAAGAAGTTGCGGCCGAGCAGCGGCACCATCAGGAGCGACGCGAGAACGAAGGCGAGAAACCCGGGCACGAACACACGGCGGTGAGTCAGGGCGAGCTGCAAGAGGCCACGATATTGGAGCCGGGCACGCTCGAATCCCTGCTCGAAGCGGCGCTGCAGGCGCACAAGCGGGTTCCGGGGAGCCGCCTGCTCTGTATGGGACTCATGGGAGCGCAGCAGGTACCTGGCCATCGTTGGCACGAGTGTGCGCGACAGGATGAAGGAGAAGATCATCGCAAAGATGACCGCCTCCGCCATGGGAATGAACAGAAATCGCGCGACTCCCTGCAGGAAGAACATCGGCACGAACGCGATGCAGATGCACAGCGTCGATACGAACGCCGGCGTCGCGATCTGGTGAGCACCATCGAGAATGGCCGGCTCGACGTCCTTGCCTTGTTCCAGGTGCCAGTTGATATTCTCGATCGTTACGGTCGCGTCATCGACCAGGATTCCAACCGCGAGCGCGAGCCCGCCAAGGGTCATGATGTTGAGTGATTCCCCGAGAGCTGACAGCGTGGCAATCGAGCCCAGGATCGCGAGCGGGATGGAGGTGGCGATGATCAGAGTGGAGCGCCAGCTGCCGAGGAACAGTAGTATCATCAGGCTCGTCAGCGCGGCGGCTATCACGCCTTCGCGTACGACACTGCTGATGGCGCCCGTCACGAATACGGACTGATCGCCGATCGCGGTGGCAACCAATGCCGGAGGCAGGCTTGCCTTCAGGGAGGCCATCTTCGCTTTGATACCCTGGATGATAGCGAGGGTGGATGCGGCTCCGCTCTTCTCTACGGTCAGCAACACTGAGCGCCCGCTGTCAACGTGCACGATATTTGTTTGAGGCGGATAGCCGTCGCGGACGTGTGCGACGTCGTGTAAATATATGGTTGCGCCGTTGACGACCTTGACGGGCAGATCGGCCAGCCCGGCAATCTCAGTGGGCGCACTGTTGAGTTGCATGGTGTATTCGAAGCGGCCGATCTTCTGCGTGCCGGCCGGCAGAACGAGGTTCTGCGTGGCCAGCGCAAGGGCAACGTCCTGTCCCGACAGTCCCCGTGCCTGCAGAGCGGCCGGGTCGAGGTCGATCTGCACTTCGCGCGTCTTGCCGCCGTAGGGCAGAGGCACTGAGGCCCCCGGCACAGTGATCAGCTGAGTGCGGATGAAGTTCGTTCCGATGTCGGATAAGGCTTGCTCGGACATTCCCTTTCCGGAAAGCGCGAGCTGGATGACCGGAACCGTGGAGGCGCTGTAGTTGAGTATGAGGGGGGGCGTAGTGCCCGTTGGCATCAGCCTGATCAGGGTCTGCGATATAGCGGTCACCTGCGAGTTTGCGGTGCGGATATCGGCGGTCGGCTGGAAGAAGATCTTGACGACTCCGAAGCCGGCGTACGAGACGCTTTCGATGTGCTGAATGTCGTTTACCGTCGTCGTGAGCGCACGCTCGAACGGAGTCATGATGCGCCCGGTCATCTCGTCGGGGGGCAAGCCGGTGTACTGCCAAACGACGCTGATCACCGGGATCCCGATATTCGGAAAGATATCGGTCGGGGTACGCAATGCTGACAGAGCGCCTGCAGCAAGAATCAGGAGCGCAAGCACCACGAAAGTATAAGGACGCTGTAGGGCAATTCGGACCAGGGCGTACATGAGGACGGAACCTGTCTAGTTAGTTGATTGCTTGGGGGCGCAGGTGGTGGCACCCAGCGTCACCTGCTGCAGGGCAGGGAGGTCCGTCGTCGGCAACGGCTGCTGACCCCCGCCCGCAGGCTTTACGCAGTCGTAGCTGAGCAGGAAGGCTACGACTGAAGCATATTCGTCGGGCTTGAGTGAGCCTGGTGCCGTTAGAGGCATGGATTGCGTCACCACGCTGCGCAGTTGCGACGCGCTGAGGTGCGAGCGCCCGAAGCTCGGGCCCGTCAGTGCAGGTGCCGACATGCCCTGTAGATTGGCGCCGTGGCAGGCCGCGCATGTCTTGGCATAAATCTGGCTCCCCGTGGCTACCTGTTGACTGGTGTAAGGTGCTGACCCTGTAGAAGGGGAGAGAGGCTGGTTTGATTCCCCAGCCCCGTTGGAGACGCTGGCTTGTACCACTTGGCCCGCCGCATCGTTCACGATTGTGGGGGCGTGTCCCAGGCTGTAGGCAATCACCCGGCTGCCTTGGGATGCCGGCAGGTTGGGCGTCTGTTGGTTTCCTGCCTCCCCGACCACGACTGCCAGATACTCGCTGCCGTTGAGCCTGTAGGCGGAGAGGGGAGCCACCACGGCCGAGCCGGTGAAATCCTTCCAGTACTGGTGACCCGATGCGGCGTCGAAAGCGTAGATGTTGCCTGCGACATCGCTGGTGAAGGCAAGGCCGGTCGCCGTGATCAGTACGCCGCCTTCTGCGGGGTAAGGCAGCGGGTTGCGCCAGCGCACCTGTCCCGTGCTCACATCGATAGATGTCACCACACCCGTCCCGTTCTGCCGCTTCGGCAGCGGGCCGCCCGTATACGGCTGCCCGGGGATGTACTGGGGATTGTCGCTAGTAATCTTCCACATGGCACATTCCTGGGTGCTCGGAACCAGGAACGAGTTGCTGTTGGGGTCATAGGCACCTCCATTCCACTCGATACCGCCGCCATGATTGGGGCACGCCCGAGTGCCATTGCGGCTGGGCAGAGTGCCCAACCCTGCCTGACTACTGAGCGCCAGGCGATGCACCACCTTTCCGGTTGCGCGATCCAGGAGCAGGAAGTTTCCGGCCTTGTCGCCGATCGCCACGAGTGGGCGTGTCCGCCCGTTCAACTTCCCGTTGAACAGGACCGGGATCATGGCCGGATCGTCGTCGTGCGTGTCGTTCTGCAGGATCTTGTAGTACCACTTGATCCTGGGTTTCGCGCCCGAGATGTCCAGCGCCACCAGCGAGTCCGTATAGAGATTCTCGCCCTTCCTGCCGCGCAGGATCATGTCGGGGCCAGGATTTCCGGGCGCGACGAACAACGTATCCGTGTCCTGGTCAATCGCAATGCCGCTCCACACAGCGCCGCCGCCGTGTTTCCAGGAATTACCGGGCCAGGTCGCGTGTCCACGCTGCCCCGGGCCGGGTATCGTCTGCCAATCCCACAGGCGTTTGCCGTCCTTGATGCTGAAGGCACTGACAAGACCGATCGTGCCGTTGTCGCCGCCACCCGTGCCGAGAAGGATCTGGTCCTTGTACACGTAGGTGGCCATGGAATAAAAACTGTTGCTGGTATCCCGGCATCCCTGCACGTTCCACAAGCTCTTGCCCGTGGCCGCGTCGAGCGCAATCACGCGACAATCCTGCGTCGCAATGAATACTTTGCCATCGGCCAGGCCTACGCCACGATTCACGGCATACAGCAGGACGTATGCCGGCTTGTACGGCGCTTGCCAGAGCAGCTTGCCGTTGCCTGCGTTCAGCGCGAGAACACCATCGTGCGGAGTTGAAAGGTACATCGTGCCGTTCCAGATGATCGGCGACGCCTCTTGTTGGCCATCGTCGGCAATGGACGTCTTCCAGGCGATACCCAGTTCATCGACATTGGTTTTGTCGATCTGTGTCAGCGCCGTGTAGCGGTTTCCGGAGTAGGTCTTGGCGGGCAGGCTCCAGTTGGTTTCATCCTGCGAGGCACCCAGCAACGTTTCGGTGTCGGGCAGGTTCGTCACCGTGCTCGCACCAAACGTAGTGGCCGTTGCGCACGCGAAGAGGAGCGCCAGGCAGGATGCGGACGTCAATCGCCTCATAGCAGGTATCCCTGAAAGTGACAGGGATAAGCCTGGGGAAGGGAGGTTGCGCCTCGATTTCGCGGCGCCCCAGTGAATGTTTCAGCTGTAGCGCGCGCGACGACGTCGCTGCGGGGGGTTAGTAGACGGCTTCGACCGGGGACTTGAAGATGTAGCCGACGCCGCGCTCCGTGACGATGAATTGCGGCCGCGATGGATCCGACTCTATTTTCCGCCGCAACCGGAGCACCTGCACGTCGATCGAGCGGTCATAAACCTCGTTCTCGTGCACCCGGCTCGCATCGAGCAGTTGGTCGCGCGTGAGGATCCGCTCTGGGGCCGCGAGCAAGGCGGCCAGCAGGTTGAACTCGCCATTCGTCAAGTCGATGTGTTGCCCATCGCGGCGCTTGAAACGCCGCGTGCGCAGGTTGAGCTCGAATTCGGCGAACCGGTAGGCGCGGATTTCGCGCCGCTGCGCCTGCGCCAGCGCTGTGCTCCTCGTTCTTCGCAGTACCGTTCGGATCCGCGCAAGCAGCTCACGGGGACTGAAAGGCTTGGTGAGATAGTCGTCGGCGCCGAGCTCGAGTCCCATGACGCGGTCGGCTTCATCGCGCACACCTGTGAGCATGACGATCGGGATCGCCGACTGGTCGCGCAGTGTCCGGGCAATGGTCATGCCGTCTTCGCCCGCAAGGCGCAAATCCAGGATAACCAGATCGATTGCCTCATCTGCGAGAATCTGTGACATTTCCTGGCCGTTCAGCGCCACGCTGACGCGCAGCGCATTCTCCGCGAGGTACTCCTGCAACAAGTCGCGGATTTGCGGGTCATCGTCGACGACCAGGATGTGCGCCTGCGGTTGGATTGTCATGGCCTGCGCCGCCGGAAAGGGAGCTGTCATGTGTAATCTACCATGGTGGGGCCGGACTTCAATGAATGGCTCGGAGCACTCGCGCCAGCGATTCGGCCAGCTCGCGGCGCTCGAGCGGTTTGCACAACAATTCGTTGACACCGATCAGGGCCGCAGCTTTCGCAAGCTGCGTACCCCCGTGGCCGCTGACCACGATGATCGGAACACCCGGCCGACATTGCCGGAAGTGGCGCGCGAGCTCGGTCCCTATGAGATCCGGCATCGCCTCATCGGTGAGAATGAGATCGTAACGCTCCGGCGCGGCCCGAAACGCCGCCAAGGCCGCCGCGCTGGAATCGAAACCCACCGGCTCGTACCCCAACTCGGCGAGGATCTCCTCTGTCAACTCCACGAGCGGCCGCTCGTCATCGACGATCATCACCGTTTCACCGTTGCCGCGCGGCAACTCTCGAACGGCTTCGGCGGCAGGCTGGCCGATTTCGGCTGTGATCGGCAGCCAGATCTCGAAAGTCGTTCCTTCGCCCGCGCGGGTCTTCACATCGATGGCACCCCCCAGATCAGTCACGATGCCGTGCACGAGCGACAGGCCCAGCCCTGTACCTTCTCCGACGCCCTTGGTCGTGAAGAATGGATCGAACACTCTCTCGAGTACCGCGGCCGGAATACCAGGACCGGTGTCTGCGACGCTGAGTCGCACGTAAGCTCCCGGGGCAACGGCACCGCGCGCAAGCGAGAGCTGTTCACTCAAAGTGATGCGCTCGAGAACAACGCGGAGTACGCCGCCATGCTCCATTGCTTGTAGCGCATTCGTGAAAAGATTCATGGCCACCTGGTGCAGATGTGTCGCGTCCCCGATCACCGCGACATTGCCAGCCTCGAGCCTGCTCTCGACGCGTATTCCGTAGGGCAAGGAAGCCGGAAGCAGCTCGAGCGTTTCCTCGATGACGGACTGGACGTTCACTGGGACGCGCTCACCAAGACCGCTGCGGCTGAATCCGAGAATGCGATCGACGAGCGCCTTGGCTCGCCCGGTCGCGTGCATGACGTTGTCCAGGTAGCGGCGCATGGGCGTGCCTTCGCCAGAATGCTGGTGGGCAAGCTCCCCGTAACCCAGGATCGCTCCGAGGATGTTGTTGAAATCGTGTGCGATGCCGCCGGCCAGTGTCCCGATTGCCTCCATCTTCTGTGACTGCCTCAGTTGCGCTTCCAGGTGTTCTTTGTCCAGTTGCGCCTGTCTTTGCGCGCTGACGTCAATTGCGGAGCCCACGAAACGATACGGCTTGCCTGCCGCATCGCGCAGACACCGGCCACGTGCGTGCAGCCAACACCAACGGCCGTCAGGCATACGTACGCGGTATTCGCACTCATAGCGCGGCGTTAGTCCTTCAAAATGCTCTCTGAGTGCCGAGTCGCGGCGTTGCAAGTCGTCCGGGTGGACAACGGTTTGTGCCATCCAAGCGCTACGTGTCGTGATTTCATCGTCGGGACTGAGGCCCGTCAGCATTTTCATCTTTTGCGAGATGAACAGTGTATCGGTCGGCAGGCGCCAGTCCCAATATCCCTCGTTGGCTCCCTCCATGGCCAGGGCGTAACGCTCCTCGCTTTCACGCAGAGCGCGCTCGCTGGCCTCTACCCGCCGCAACTGGCGCAACAGAGCGGCAATAGTCAACGCCCCAAGCAATGTCAGGATAAGCGTTCGTATGCCGACCCGAATCGTTTCGTCGCGCCAAGGTCGCAACGCCACGGCTTCTTCGCGAGTGACTGTCAGGACCAGGTGGCTATCCCGTACCGGTGCAACGGCGATAAACTCGTGTTTGCCATCGATCGGACTGGTGAGGCGGGTCGCCTGCACAGCCGGAACCGCCGTAAGCACGGGGAAACTCAGTCCGACTTCAGCCGGCACTGACGGATTGCGCACGAGGAGCGTTCCATCGTCGCGCAGAAGGTGGATTGCGCTGGCCTGGCCCAGGTTGACGGCTCCATAGAATCGCTTGAGATCCTCCAGGTCGACGATTGCAGTGACGACCCCTGCAAATTTTCCTGCGTTGTCGTCCAGTCGGCGGGAGATTACGACCCCCGCACGGTTTTCCGAGCGAGTCACGAGTGGCTCGCTCATGAAGAAACCCTTCGCAGTACCATCGCGTTGAGCGATGAAGTATGAGCGGTCAGATACGTCAAGGTTTGGAGGCGAGGAACCGTGCGACCGGTGACGCTGGATACCCTGCGCGTCGGTGATCGTGATCATGCGGACCTGCGGTATGCCAGCCGTGCGGGTCCCAAGGACTTCGTCGAGACGCTCCGGTGGGACCTCGCGACTGTCGGTGCCATACCAGCGGGCCGTATCGTCCAGCAGAAGATCGACCGCTTGCCAAGTCCAAGCGGTCTGCTCCGCCAGCGCGCTGGCCACGTTGCTGATCTCCCGATCGGTCGCTATCACCGCATGGCGATACGAGCGCCATGCGTCGTAGCAGGAAGAGCCGCCGAAGGCGAGCAAGGCGAGGACACCAAGCGCCACGACGCCGAACCGCAGCCGTCTGAACCGGATTGAGCGGCTGGGCGGGGGTGAAGCGGCGTCGACTGGCGGGGGCATCGGTGGGGCGCTCAGCTGGGTGCCCCAATGATAGCGCGCACCGCACCCAGCAGATCGATGCGAGCCAGTGGCTTCGCAATGACCTGCTGGACGCCGAGCGTCTGAGCGATCGGGCCACTGGCCGACAGGCCGGGGAGAAAGTGTCCCGAGATCGCAATCAACGGCGTAGCGGGATGCACTGCCTGTATTTCCCGTATCAGGCGCGCTGCCGCCTGTTTGGGCGTGTGCACGTTGACGATGACGAGATCTGCCACCTTTGCGCTCTGCTGGCTGTGTGCTGCGGCCGCGCAGACGCGATAACCCGCTTCGCGCAGCCACTCCTCGAGCAGCGCGCGCATGAGGTCATTCTCTTCATAGATGACAATGCAGGACATTGTGCTTTCACGAGGGCCGGACAACTCCTCGTCACCGGGCCGGCGCGTCGGTGACCACTATCGGTCGATCTGGAAAGACGGAGGAGCTGAGGTTGTCATCAGTGAGGACCGTGGCCACGCCAGCGGTGATGCACACCGCTGCAAGTAATGCGATCAATCGATAGGTTTTCATGTGTACCTCCATAGGGGCTGCGTTGCGGTTATCTCCAGGCCAATTCTGGGCGGGATTTGTAGAAAAGCGGTTACGCGGCCCACGACCCACATTTCAAACGTAATCGAGCGTGCCGCGGGCCGTTTCACTTGAAGCCTGTACCCCGCCGGCGGAAATGTCGGGGCAATACCTGCCGGGAACACTGCGGCAGATGCGCCCAATCAGCTCCCTGCAAGTTGCAACATTCGCGGCCGCCTGTGGCCTCGCCGTCGCCAGTATTTACTATGCGCAGCCGCTCATCGGCGTCATCGCGCCCGACCTGGGGCTGCCTCCGGGATTTGCCGGGCTGATCGTTACCCTGACGCAGCTCGGCTATGGGGCAGGCCTTTTGTTTCTGGTGCCCCTGAGTGATGTGCTCGAGAACCGCCGTCTCGTCGTCTGGGCCCTTGCTGCCGTGGTGTTCGGCCTGCTCGGGATCGCGCTGTCGGATTCCGCTGCGACGTTCCTGGTCGCCACATTTATCGTGGGGGTGTCTTCCGTTGCAGCGCAAATTCTCGTGCCCCTCGCCTCGCACCTCGCGCCCGAAGCGTCGCGAGGCAAAGTAGTAGGCAGCGTGATGTCGGGCCTATTGGGCGGAATCATGCTTGCGCGGCCGTTTGCGAGCTATGTCGCTGGCACGTTTGGCTGGCGCACGGTGTTCTACCTCTCGGCCGGCATGGTGCTGACGCTGTTGGTGCTGATACGGCGAGTGGCACCACAGCGTCAACCCAGCTCCCCGCTGACTTACCGGCAGATCCTGCGGTCACTTCCTGTCCTGGTTGCGCGAACGCCGCTCCTGCGGCGCCGTGCCTTCTACCAGGGAATGCTGTTCGCGGGCTTCAATCTCTTCTGGACGGGATCGCCGCTGCTGCTGGCCCACGAATTCGGCTTGGGCCACCGGGGCATAGCGCTGTTTGCGTTGGCGGGTGCAGCCGGGGCGCTCTCGGCACCGATTGCTGGGCGATTGGCCGACCGTGGTTTGACCGGACCTGCAACAGGATGGGCGTTGGCTGCCGCCGTATTCGCGTTTGCGCTCGCCGCCGAGGCACGGCTGACGCACTCCTTATCGCTCCTCATTGTTGCCGCGCTGATACTGGATGCGGCCGTTCAAGTATGTCAGGTCCTGAGCCTGCGCAGCATCTATATGCTCGCACCGGAACTGCGTGGGCGCCTCAACGGATTGTTCATGGCCTTCGCGTTCTTTTGCGGTGCCGCCGGCTCCGGTTTGGCGGCCGCGCTGTACACCTTCCGCGGCTGGACTACGCTCGCCGCCGTCGGTGCCCTGTGCGCCGCTGCCGCGCTGGTGCAGTTTGTCAGCGAGGTCCGGCAGGCGAACGCACGGTTGCTGTATCGCACGTATTGACTCACTGTGCATTGCAAGTGAAACGCTGGCGCGGCGATATGAAACCACAGCGGAGTCCTCGAGGGGGAGCATGGCTCGCATACCGGGAGTTCGCTCCCCAGGAGTTGTTGCCATGGCCATGAAACAGACGGCGCGAGCGTTGCTCGTTGCCTTCAGTTCAATGATGTTGGTATCCGTAGAGGAAGGCTGTGCCACTGAGACGGCCCAACCCGAAGGATCACCTTATATTCAGGCTGACCCGCAGTCCCCGCCCGACGGAGGAACCGCTTCGGCGCCGCAGCCGTCAGCAGACTCCGTGGACCAGCTGGTTGCGCCGATCGCGCTCTATCCCGACGAGCTGGTCGCGCAGGTTCTTGCGGCTGCAACCTTTCCCTCGCAAGTCGTAGAGGCAGACCAGTGGGTGAAACAACATACGGATCTCAAAGGAGACGCGCTTGCGAAAGCGGTTGATCCGCAGTCGTGGGATGCGAGCGTAAAAGCTCTCGTACAGTTTCCTTCGGTGCTCGAGATGATGGACAAGGACTTGTCCTGGACCTCGTCGCTCGGAGATGCCTACGTGAACCAGCGGCAGAATGTACTCGATGCAGTTCAGGCACTGCGTCAGCGGGCGCAACAGGCCGGGAACCTGAAGAGCACGCAGCAGGAATCTGTCACATCGGATGGACAGGCGATCGCGATTGAGCCGACCGATCCGCAAGTCGTCTATGTACCGGAATACGACCCCTGGGTGGTCTACGGAGATCCGCTCCCATACTACCCGGGGTGGGTTGGAGTGCCCGGCGTCTACATCGATGGGCCGGGAATTGCGTTTGGCCTGGGGATTGGAATCGGCGTCTTCGGCGGCTACGGCTGGGGCTGGCACCATTGGGGAGCCGATTGGCACCACCACGACGTGATGCATGACCATGAGAGGTACGTCTCTCACAGTCCGACTTTCGACCATCACCCTGACTTCGGTCACGGCTTTTCCGGCCATCCGGGCGGATTTCCTCACGGCGGTTTCCAACATGGCGCCCCGGGCGGATTTTCACATGGCGGCCCGGCGGGATTCCCGCACGGCGGCGGATTTTCTGGCGGCGCGCCGTCCGGCATCCACTCCAGCGCGTTCAGCGGCTTCAATCATGGAGGCATGACGCATGCATTTTCCGCCCGCGGTCAGGCGAGCTCTGGCGGAGGCTTCCATGGTGGAGGTGGGGGTGGAGGTTTCCATGGTGGTGGTGGTTCCCATGGTGGTGGAGGAGGTCATCGATGAAGACGAGAATCGTAACATTCACCCTGCTGTTGGCGGGATCCGTGCAACTTAGCCAGGCCCGGGCATCGAGTCAGACCTTCCCGTCGGCCGAGGAGGCGAGCCGGGCCCTCCTGGCCGCAGTCCAACGGCATGATGACCGGGCCGTGACGCAGATCCTCGGGGCGGGAGCCAGCTCTGTCAGCTCCGGTGACAAGGCCCAGGACTCACTGGAGCGTGAGCAGTTCGTGCAGAAATATCAGGAAATGCACCGGCTGGTCCAGGAGCCTGGAGGAGCCATGGCGCTGTACATCGGAGCCGAGCACTGGCCCTTCCCGATCCCGCTCGTAGTCCGCGATGGTGCGTGGCGATTCGACGCGGACGGTGGTGCGAACGAAATCCGTTTCCGGCAGATAGGCGAGAACGAAGTCACGGCGATTGGGATCTGCCACGCACTGTTCGCAGCCGAAACACATCCGGGAACGGACGCAGAGGCGGACGGGATGGTGAAAACGGTGCTTCCCGACGTGCAGGAGACCAACAAACCCATCCTGTTCCACGGGTATTACTACCGGGTCCTGTCGAAATCGGGCAGCGGCTTCGTTGCGATTGCCTATCCCGCTAAGTACCGGTCCTCGGGCGTCGTAAGCTTTGTCATCAACCAGAAGGACGTCGTTTACGAAAAAGACCTGGGACCGAAAACGGCAGCAGTCGCGGGAGCCATGACACTGTATCACCCTGATGCGACGTGGGCCCCCGCTGAATCGGAGCCTTGATTGAGGTCGGAGCCTCCAATGCCATCCACAGCTGGCCCAAAGGCATACGCCTTGATCCTGACTGCGCTTTGCTCGTCCAGCGTGATCCGCGCCGGGGACCTGCCCAACACCGCCGCAAGTCCACTTGCCCAGCCCAGGTCCATGCGGCAAGTGGGTCTTCCGGCAGCAGCAACCCGTGCCTCGATACCCACGGACAACCCGCAGACACCGGAAAAGGTAGCCCTGGGCCAACAGCTGTTTTTCGATGCTCACCTGTCGGCGGACGGCACGATAGCCTGCAGCACGTGCCATGATCCGGCGCGCGCCTTCACTGACGGCAAGGCGGTTTCCGCCGGCATCGGCGGCCGCGCCGGTCAACGCAATTCACCCACTGTCCTGAACGCACTTTACAACGCAACTCAGTTCTGGGACGGCCGCGCTGCGACGCTCGAACAGCAGGCGGCACTTCCAATCGTCAACTCCGTCGAGATGGGACAGCCCAATCTGGATGCCGCCGTGGCCAGCATCGCGGCGATTCCGCAATACCGGCAGGCTTTCCAGAGCGCGTTCGGGACAGCCCCCAACGGGACCGATCTGGTACGCGCAATTGCCGCTTACGAACGCACGCAGGTCGCCTTCGATTCGCCCTTCGATCACTACATTGCGGGCGAGCGCGATGCCATAGATCCAGCCGCCCGGCGCGGTTGGGAGCTGTTCAACGGCCGTGCACGCTGCAATAAATGCCACGCGTTGAGCGACAAGACGCGCGACAGCACGAACTTCACCGACAACGACTTCCACAACATCGGTGTGTTGATCGTCCGGCACAATGTCGTGGCCCTGGCAAAACAGGCGCGGCAGATGCTCGCCTCGGCCGACGCGGCGGCAGTAGACCGCGCCGCAATTCAGACTGATATGTCGGCCCTGGGGCGCTTTCTCGTGACGAAGAAGGAATCAGATATCGCGGCCTTCAAGACCCCAAACCTCCGCAATCTCCTGCTGACGGCACCGTATTTCCACGACGGCTCGCAGGCAACGCTGTGGGATGTCATTGATCACTACAACAAGGGGGCGGGACTCAACAATCCGTATCTCGACGAAGACATCGTGCCGCTCGCGTTGGGCGAGCGCGATATTGACGATCTGGTGGCGTTCATGGCGTCCCTCACCAGCCCGCCCTATAAGGAAGCTGCGGCCCTCGAGCTCGCGCGCCAACGCAAGCTGTCACGAACGAGCCGCCCGCAGCGCGATACCGAGCGCGCGTTCGGTCCCGCACCAGTGCGGAAAAAGCCTCCCCCGCCATAGGGTTCAAGGTGGGCGCTCCCGGCCCTACCAGGGGGTCACGCGGACGGACAAAACGTGTCCGTCC
The DNA here is from genome assembly GCA_028293745.1 of Gammaproteobacteria bacterium. Classification (GTDB taxonomy): domain Bacteria; phylum Pseudomonadota; class Gammaproteobacteria; order Steroidobacterales; family Steroidobacteraceae; genus 13-2-20CM-66-19. The sequence continues at coordinate 47,078 of JAQGOF010000151.1, forward strand.
TTTCGAATCCGCTCGATCGCCTCGCGACACAGATAGTCGGGGCCGGGACCGGTGAGCTCAGCGACGATGATGGTGTCGCTGCGCTCCCGTCGCAGGATCAACTGGTACGCGACCTCGTTGCTCAGGAGCGAGTTCAGAAAGCCCGCGTCGCGCGGGTCCGGGATATCCGGCGTCAACTCAACGATGAGCCGGATGTCGCACGGCGCAGGTGTTACTGCCTGGGCAGTGGCCGTGGTCGCCGCCAAGGCGAGCGCCACGGCCGCTACAAGATATTTCGCGGATGAGATCATGGGTAACTCCTAGCTCAGCGCCATGACCGCAGCCACTATTCCGAAGAAGCATGCCATCCCATAGGCCAGGATCCAAAGTGGATTGCGAAGGTCGTTGGAATCGTCTGCGTCAGGTTTCATGTCGCTCTCCTGTAGTGTTGGCATGCGTTGAGCCGTTCTGCTCAAGCCTTCGGGAAGTCAGCGTCGATCGTGTTGCCCTTGGGCAGCTGACACTGGCCGGTACCGCCGCCAGACATCCCATCGTCTGGATGAACCAGCTGAAATGTGCAGCGCATGTGCGCGCCATCGGTACTAACGAGATTCGCCACTACGCGGCCGGAATAGTGAGTGACAAATTCGGGTCCGGCGTCCCAGAAGCCCCAGTCGCCTCCCCAGCGTCCACCACCCCATCCAGTCCACAGCGGGCCGAGGTCATCGACCGTCGTGTTGCTCGTGATCTGAAAGAACTGCCCGGAATAAGTCTTGCCATTGGATAGCGATGCGTTCATCGATCCGGATACGCCGTCCGAGCTCTTCCAGCTGAAATTGACCGGGTTCTTGCCCGAAGCCGTCGAGCCGGTTCCCGTTCCCATCGTCGTACAGCCCGCCGCCACTGCAAGCAACAGCGGCAGGCCCAGTTTGAGGGTCGGATGTATCATGTCGCGTCTCCTGTGTGACCGGCGAGCGGAAGTGCCACCGGTTTCAGGTTTGAGAGCGTGCTTGACGCAGGTGTCGTGTCTATTTCCCGGCGGGCGCCGGAAGTTGCACTTGTAACGTGCCCGGCTGAGCCGGGTCACAGAGATTTACTGACGAGGGGCTTCAAAGTGGGTATTCGACTACATCCGTATCCGAGGCGCGCCGCAATTGGCCTTATCCTGAGTATCGGCGCCCTCTACGCAGGCAACCTGCTTGCTGCGCCGAAACAGGAGGATTCCAAAAGCGCGAAAATCACTGAGTTGGTTCGACTACAGGGTTTGGGCAGGATGATGGAGCAATCAAAGGCCACGGAGCGGGAGGCGGCGACTCAAATGGTCCGGTCCATGACGGACAAGACGGTTGCTCAGTTCCCGAATATCCCGCCGCAGAAGCGCATGGCCATCGAGGCCGCCTCGCAGCGATTCCTGAGTGAAGTGAACAGCGGCTTCGATCAGGATGATGCGGTGCAGGCGTGGGGGCGGTTCTATTCGCAAGGGCTGACCGAACAGGAGCTGGATGCCATCCTCGCTTACTACCGCTCGCCCGCCGGGCAAAAGGATGTGCGTGCCTCGCAAGCTGCGTTACCGCAGTTCCAACAGTACATGCTCGAGAAGCAAACCACCGCGAGGAACACCGCAATCGCGAACTACGCAGCGGCGCTTCGGGGGATCGTGAACCCTTCGCAGGCCGATTCGATACCGCCCGCCGTGGCGCGCATGCGTCCTGCCGATTCGAATCCATCGGTGCCGGATGGCAAGGTTGTTGCTGACTCGGTGTCTGACCGTTGTGAGGGGCTGCCGTCCACGGCATCCCGGGCGCCCAACGTTGCTCAAACCGGTCGGTCAGTGTTGTGTGTGTGTGTCGATGAGAAGGGCGCGCTGACTCAGGATCCTGTGATCACCGAATCTTCCGGGGATTCGCGGGTAGATTCGGGGGCAGTCAAGCTGGCACGCCGGGATTCGGGGCGCTACAAGCTGCTCGCGGTGGATGGCAAGCCGCAAACGGGATGCTTCCGATTCGCGATCAACTTCAGGCACCCGGAGTGATCAACCCACCCTGACCTGAGGCTGTTCAACCGGCGGCCCACGGCATTGTACTTGCGTGAGTAGGCGTCACGAACGTTAGCTCTAGAGCTCGATGACGGGACCTCGAGTGTATCAGCGAATTCTGCTCGCCTATGACGGCACTGTGAAAGGCCGGGCAGCCCTTCGCGAGGGAGCTTTGCTGGCCAAGCAGGTCGAAGCTGAAGTATTTCTGTTGTCGGTAATCGTCGAGGCGCCTGGAACGCGGGTGGCCGATGCGGCGGGTGGTACCGGACTCAACCAACAGCGCGAGGACTACAGGGCTGTCCTCAGGGACGGTGAGCAACGCCTCAGGCAGCTGGGCTTCGCGCCGACTGCCAAGCTGGTCATCGGCGAGCCCGCCCGGGAAATCGGTGCCTTCGCCAGGCAGATTGGAGCCGATCTGGTCGTCGTCGGCCATCATCGACAAAGTGCTTTGGAGCGTTGGTGGTCGGGCCCCAACGGCGCCTATCTCATTGACTATGTCCACTGCAGCCTGTTGGTCTCCCAGAACGTGGTCAGCGATGAGGCATTCGCGGCACGGCTGTCCCGGGAGCAGAGCGCGGCGCCGGCGCAGGGTGCTGCCGGGGCAGCGCTGGGCAGCGCGCCGGAGCAGGGTGCCGCGCCGCAGAATCAGACGCAGGAGCGCTCTTCGAGCGCTGCTGAGCCAATGTCGAATTCGCAGGGCACCCGCATACGCGAGCCCAGGCAGCGGCTCCGCTGGGCCCTCTACATGTTGCCCGTGATCGCTCTCATAGTGGGTGCCTACTGGTACATCAACGGCGGCCAGGTTGTGTCTGTGAATGATGCCTACGTTGAAGCAGACAAGCTGGGCGTGTCAACGGATGTGTCAGGAATAGTTCAACAGGTGGCGGTGTCTGACAACCAGTACGTCACGAAAGGACAGCTTCTGTATCGCCTCGACGATCTTCCGTACCGGATCGCCCTGGCGCGGGCTGAGGCCCAGGTCGGCATCGCGCGCGACGCACTCGATGCCCTCAGATCGAACTACAACGACGCGAGAGCCCAGCTCAAGCAGGCCCAGTATGACCTCGGCTACTATGCCACCGAGTTTCGGCGTGTTCAGGACCTGTCGAAAGCACACGTGGCCTCGCAAGCGAGTTTCGATACGGCTCGGCGAAATCTGCAGACTGCGCGGCAGAAGCTCGTCTCCCTCAAACAGCAGCTCGCGGCTATTGCTGCCAACCTCAACGGCGATCCCGAGAGCCCGGTCGAGCAGAACCCCCGTTTTCTGGATGCCCTGGCGCAACGTGACGAGGCAGCGCGGGAACTGGCACATACGATAGTGAAAGCGCCGTTCGCGGGCATTGTGGCCAATGTTCCTTCGACCGCTCCAGGCAGGTATCTCCAGGTCCAGGCCACGGCATTTTTCCTGGTGTCCACGAACCATGTCTGGGTGGACGCGAATCCGAAGGAAACGGAGGTCACCTACGTACGTCCGGGACAACGAGCCGTTGTGACAGTGGACGCCTATCCGCATGTGCAGTGGACAGGCGGGGTCGAAAGTATCAGCCCAGCAGCGGCGCAGGAGTTCTCTCTGCTGCCGGCTCAGAACACCAGTGGTAATTGGGTCAAGGTGGTGCAGCGTATTCCGATGCGGGTCCGTGTTGATACCAGGGATCAAAGGCTGCCCCCGCTGCGAGCGGGTATGAGCGTCGAGGTCTCCATCGATACCGGCCATACACGCGGCTGGCCGCGCTTCATGACCGGCTGGTTCAGTCATTCACGGCGGGATTTGTGATGGCGACGAGGCCCGCGGCCGATGGCACCAATCGCACGGCAATTACCGCATGCGTCATGCTCGCCACCTTGATGCAGGCGCTGGACACTACCATCGCCAACGTCGCGCTCCCCTACATACAGGGGAGTGTCGCGGCGAGTCAGGACCAGATCGCGTGGGTTCTCACATCCTATATCGTCGCGGCGGCGATCATGACGCCACCGACGGGCTTCCTCTCCGGGCGATTCGGGATCAGGCGCCTGTTCCTCGTGTCCGTGGCGGGGTTCACCGTAGCTTCCATGCTCTGCGGCATGGCTCAAACGCTGCTGCAACTCGTCCTGTTCCGCATCCTGCAGGGCTGCTTCGGCGCGGCACTGGTGCCTCTCGCACAAACCGTCCTGTTCGATATCAATCCTCCGGAGCGGCGCGGCTCGGCCATGGCCCTCTGGGGCGTTGCCGTGATGGCAGGTCCTGTCCTCGGGCCGGTCATCGGCGGCTGGCTCACCGAAAATTACACCTGGCGGTACGTTTTCTATATCAACCTGCCCATCGGCCTGCTGGCTTTTCTGGGCATCATGACCTTCGTGCAGGACACGAGCCGCAACAGGGCCGCCAGGCTGGATTGGATGGGCTTTGCCACCTTGAGCATCGCCATTGGCGCGTTTCAGGTCATGCTGGATCGGGGCGAGCTGCTCGATTGGTTCAGCTCGGGTGAGATTGTCATTGAAGCCATTCTTGCCGCTACGGCGTTCTATCTCTTCCTCGTCAATACCTTTACAACGACCCACCCGTTTGTGCGCCCCTCGCTGTTCCGCGACCGCAACTTAACCGCGGGCGTTCTGTTCGTATTCGTCGTAGGCCTGACCTATTTTGCCTCGCTGGCCCTGCAACCTCCTTACCTGCAGAGCCTGATGAATTACCCGGTCGTCACCGCGGGCCTGGTAATGGGGCCGCGCGGGATCGGCACCATGGCAGCAATGACCCTGGTCGGAAAAATGATCGGACGGGTCGACACGCGCCTGCTGCTCGCCATCGGCCTTGGACTGTCGGCCTGGTCGTTTCATGTCATGACCGGCTGGACGCCCGATGTCTCGGCCGGAACCATCATCTTTGTCGGCGTGGTGCAGGGAGTCGGATTGGGGTTTCTGTTCACGCCGCTCAGCGTAGTGACGTTATCAACGTTACCGACGGAGCTTCGTACGGAAGGAGCGGGTCTCTACAGCCTGTCGCGCAATATCGGCTCGAGCATCGGCATTTCCGTAGTCAACACCTTGTTGACGCGCAACACGCAGATCAATCACGAAGATATTGCGCGCTACGTCACGCCTGTCAACCCGGTCTTGTCGGACCCGCCTTTGAGTCAATTCTTCAATCCCTACGAGGCCGCTGGCCGCGCCGCGCTGGACAGCACGGTTACGACGCAGGCGCGGATCATAGCGTACATCGATGATTACAAGCTGCTGATGATCGCGACGCTAGTCGTCATTCCGCTGCTTTTCGTGTTCAAGAAACCCTCCGGCAGTGGCGGTGCACAGTCCTCAGTGGTGATTGAATGATCCTGCGTCCGGGGCGAGCGGCAAGCGCCGCCGTCATTGCGTTGCTCGCCCTGGCGGAGCCGGCATGTATCACCGTCGGACCCGGGTCAAGGCCCCCAACCGTGCGGTCAGATGTCCGCTATATTTCACCCGCAGAGACGGGTGAGCCCGACCCCGCTATAACACAGCACATACCAACACAGGCCATTACACCGGGCCGGGCCGTGGCGCCAGAATGGTGGAGACTGTTCAAGTCGCCGCAGCTGGACGGGCTTGTGACGGAGGCCATAGCCGGAAGCCGCACGCTCGAGGGTGCGAAGGCGAGGCTGGAAGCGCAGAGGCAAACAGTTGAGGCAGCGCGGGCGTCTCTTTATCCGCAGCTGGGCCTCAGTGCCTCCATTGCACGTCAAAAAGAAAGCCCCGCGACATTCGGATTGTCCGCAAATGCATTGCCGCTGCCGCCGAATTTCACCTTGTTCCAGATCGGCCCGAGCGTCAGCTACAGGCTCGACCTGTTCGGTGGCGTCCGCCAACGCATCGAGCAGCAATCCGCCCTCGCTGACTATCAGCAATACCAGCTCGCGGCGGCGTATCTGGCGCTGACTGGCAATACAGTCATGGAGGCTGTCCAGGTTGCCTCGATACGCGCTCAGAGGCAGGCGCTCGGGGGCATCCTGGAAATCGATCGACGCAACCTGCAGCTCGTCCGCACAGAGCGCGACGTCGGAGCCGTTCCTGACAGTGATGTGGTCAGCGCCGAGAGCCAACTGGCAGCAGACGAAACATTGCAGCCTGGACTGGATCAACAGCTCAGTCTTGCGATACACGCTCTCGCGGTTCTGCTCGGACACGCGCCAGCAGACTGGTCACCACCAGACTTCGCCTTGTCGGGGTTGACGCTGCCTGCTGATGTGCCGCTTACCTTGCCGTCGCAGCTCGTGCACCAGCGACCAGACATTCTTTCCGCCGAAGCGCAGCTGCACGCAGCCAGTGCGCAGATTGGAATCGCGACCGCACAGTTTTATCCTGACATCACACTGTCAGCCGGCGCCAGCGCCTCCTCGCTGAACGGTGGAGACCTGTTCAGCCCTGCGGGACTCGTATGGAGTATTGCAGCCGGGTTGACGCAACCGGTTTTCGATGCCGGCATGCGCCGGGCCCAGCGACGCGCGGCGTTGGCGACGTTCAGGGCAGCGGCAGCTGACTATCAGGAGACAGTGCTGCAGGCATTCCGGCAAGTCGCTGATATCCTGCAGGCGCTCGTTCACGATACGAACCTCCTCGCCGCACAGAAGCGCTCGCTGGATACAGCCTCACGGTCGGTCAATCTGCAAAATACCAACTATGAGAAAGGCGGAACCGGTATTCTCGAGTTGCTCGATGCGCAGCGACAGTACCAGCACGCCCTGGTTGGCTACATCGGGGCGAAGGCGCAGCGCTATTTGGACACGATCCAATTGCTGGCGGCGATGGGAGGGGGATAGTGGGAGACGAATCTCCCTGCTGGTGATTGTCGGTCTGTGCTCAACGCTTCCAAACGGCTCGGCGCTTGCTCAAAAATGCGTCTATTCCCTCGGAGGCATCTTCCTCCATCATGTTTCGCGCCATGACGTCGCTGGCATATTCGTAAGCACGGCCCAGATCCATGTGTTTCTGCCGATAGAACATCGATTTCCCGTAGCGGATCGCCGCGGCGCTCTTGCCCTCGATCTCAACTGTCTTGCGGGCGATGGCCGCATCCAGTTCTCCTTCGGGAACAGCCTCGTTGATCAGTCCCCAGTCAGCTGCGGTGGCGGCATCGATGAAGCGTCCCGTCACCAGCATGTCGAAGGCACGCTTGGATGAAACGTTGCGCGACAATGCCACCGATGGGGTCGAACAGAACAGACCGACGTTGATGCCCGAAACGGCGAACCGCGCCGTGTCCGCTGCAATGGCCAGATCGCAGGCACCCACGAGTTGGCATCCGGCCGCAGTAGCTATTCCGTGCACGCGAGCGATTACCGGTACGGGCAGTGCCTGAAGGCTCTGCATCACGCGGCTACAACGGGTGAACAATTCCTCGTAATACGGTTTGCGCGAGTTGCTACGCATTTCGAGCAGATCGTGGCCCGCGCAGAATGCTTTGCCCGCACCTGCTATGACCAGGCACCGGGCAGCAGCATCGCCGGCAATCGAGTCGAGCTCCTGTTGCAATAGCTCGAGCATGGACTCGGACAGCGCGTTCAATTGCTGCGGCCGGTTCAATGTCAGTGTCACGATACCCCTGCTGTCTTCGCGGATCAGAAGCTTGTCGGACGCGGGGTCATGGGCTTTCATCAGGATCTCCCCTTGAAGGTTCTGTGCGCTCGAAGCTTGCTCCTCGAAGGGCACCGATTGAGCGTAGCTTGGCGCGCTTGTCATCGCTCGAGCAAGTCGCCAGGACCCCGGCATTGGGAGGGGGCCACGGCGCCGCTTTCGCTTCGCCTGAAGGAGATTTCGACCGCCGTGCATCCGAATGATCAAGGCCAACGTAGCCCTCATCGACCCGTTCCATCTTCAATCAACGATGAGGGGAGCTTTATGAAGACGATCTTATGGCCGCGTGCCCTTTGGCTCGGGGCCTCTGTTCTGCCGCTATGCGTCATGGCGTCCAGCCACCGGGAGGCACCTCGTATAGCGGGAATGCCAAGGGACGACGGAACGGATTTCTACATGTTCCGCAGCTACGAGCCCGGGCGCAGCGCGTATATAACGTTCATTGCGAACTACATCCCGCTGCAGGACGCTTACGGTGGCCCCAACTACTTCAATATGGATCCCGATGCCGTCTATCGGATTCAGGTGAACAATGATGGCGATGCCAAGGCCGACTCGAGTTTTGAGTTTCGCTTCAAGACCACCCAGAAGAACCTGGCGGTCAATGCAGGTGGCCAACAGATTCCGGTGCCGCTGATCAATATCGGACCGGTCGATGCGAAGGGCACCAATCTCAACGTATCACAGGCCTATTCGATTGCCGTCGTCCGCGGCGGTCATCGTGAGTGGGTTGAGAACGACTCGCTCGGTGGTACCACGTTTCAGAAGCCGGCAGACAATATAGGCAAGAAGTCGATCGCGGACTACGAAGCGTATGCCGCGCATTTCGTCTACGACGTCGGCATTCCGGGTTGCGCCAGCCCCGGACGTGTGTTTGTCGGTCAACGCAAGGACGGCTTTGTCGTCAACCTCGGCGAGGTATTTGACTTGGTGAATACCAATCCCGTGGGTCCGCGCAACGCCGAACCGAACACGATCCCCGACAAAAATGTCACGTCGATCGCCCTCGAGGTGCCGATCAGCTGCCTGACCAGGAAGGGGGAACCCGTGATCGGCGCGTGGACCACCGCTAGCGTACGCAGTGGAGATGATGACAGCGATGACTGGAAGCAAGTCTCGCGTCTCGGAATGCCCCTGGTCAATGAACTGGTCATCGGGCTACCCGATAAGAATCGCTTCAACGAAAGCCAGCCGCGTAACGACGCCCAGTTCCTAAACTACGTGACCCATCCGTCACTGCCCGTGCTGCTGAATGCGCTGTTCGGCAATGCTGCCAAGGTTCCGGACTCCCCGCGCAACGATCTGGTGGCGGCCTTTCTGACGGGTGTCAAGGGACTCAATCAGCCGGTGAAGGTCACTCCCAGCGAAATGCTTCGCCTGAATACCGACACGCCACCAACGCCTCCGGGATCGCAAAACGATCTAGGTGTGTTGGGTGGCGACGTGGCAGGATTCCCTAATGGCCGACGGCCGTACGACGATGTCGTCGACATCACGCTGCGCGTCGCGGAAGGTGCCCTGTGCGGAGCCATCGGAAGTTGTGGATCGCAGACTGCGGATCCCAACCACGGCACGCCGTACACCGATGGCGCGCGGGCAGCGGGGCCCGACGCGGCACACCTGCATGTCAACGGAGCCATCAGCGCTGGGGACACCTATCTGAGTGTGTTCCCGTATCTGCTGACACCTTTGCCAGGCTCGCCGAACGGAGTGGCTGACTAACATCCCAGGACTCGTGCGCGATCCGTTCCCGGCAGTGCAACACCCGGACGGACCGCGCACGGCTCAACCCCTGAGCGAAATGATTTTGCTTACGCCAAAGGACTTGAAGGCGGCATCAGGATATCGCGGTTCACGCAACCGCGACCTGGGCCGCGATTCCTGCAGCACTTGTGCGCCGGGAGCCTCGCTCCATTGAGGCTCGAGTCGACTGACCGTTTGCACCGCGGCCGGGTGGCTGCGGCCTTTCGGGTCACGGTAACCCCCCATAAGGGAGGATGGACCGCACAGGCTCCCTGCAACTAAGGTACCTCGGCAACTCCGCTCCTGATGCTGGGGATGATGAGTAACCGGGCCACGAGAGTTTCGCGTTCAAGTGCGCAATATTTCTTCGGTGGCATGGGTCTCGCGTTGCTGACCCTGGTTGGCGTCTTGCTCGGACTCGACTTCGCGACAGCGAGCTTCCGGATCGCCTCTGCGCAACAGATCGTGCTGGCGATCACGTTCGTGCTGACCTCGCTGATAGTGACCCGGCTGGTCGGAAGGGCCCGCCGGCAGACGCGGGTTGCGCTCCAGGCCGAAGCGGCCCTGCGATCCAGTGAGGCTCGCCTGGCGGAGGCCCAGCGACTCAGTCTCACGGGGAGCTTCAGCTGGTGCAGTTCCACCGGCGAGCTCCTCTGGTCAGAGGAAACCTTTCGAATCTACGAATACGACGCAACGACGAAACCAACGTGGGAGCTCGTTCTGCAGCGGGTTCATCCGCAAGAGGCGGCCCTCGCGAAACAGACCCTCGAGCGTGCCTCGCAGCAGGTGCAGGATTTTGATTTTGAACGCCGATTGTTGATGCCGGATGGAAGAGTCAAGCACATCCACATCCTGGCTCATGCATTGCGGGATTCATCAGGCGATCTCGAGTACAGGGGGGCCGTGATGGACGTCACGGCGTCCAAGCAAACCGAAGAAGCACTGCGCAGAAGCGAGGAGCAATGGCGGGATGTCTTTGAAAACAATCCGACCATGTACTTCATGGTAGGTGCCGCCGGGAGAATCATGGCAGTGAATCCCTTTGGCGCTGAGCAGCTTGGCTACCGTGTCGATGAGTTAGCCGGTGAGCCGGTGCTCATGCTATTCCATGAGCCTGATCGGGAGGTGGTCCGAAGAAATGTTGCCATCTGCTTCGAGGAGCTCGGCCGGGCCAGAAGCTGGGAAGCTCGCAAGATTTGTAAAGACGGCACAGTGCTCTGGGTTCGCGAAACGGCTAAAGCGGTGCCGCGAGTGGACGGCCCGATTGTGTTGATTGCTTGCGAGGATGTTACCGAACGTAAGCAGTTCGAGGCCGAGAAGGAGCGTCTCGAGGCTCAGCTTCGCCAGTCGCAGAAAATGGAGGCGATGGGAGCACTCGCCGGCGGGATCGCACACGACTTCAACAATATCCTCGCCGCAATCCTTGGCTACGGCGAGCTCGCGGAGAAGGTTGCGCCCGAAGGCAGCCCCGTGCGCCGCTACGTCGATAACATGATGCACGCCGGAGGCCGAGGTAAGTCGCTCGTCGAACGCATCCTCGCGTTCAGTCGCAGCGGCCTTGTCGACCGGGGTCCAATCAACGTGCAGGCTGTGATCGAGGAAGCACTCGAGCTGATTGCGGCTTCGCTTGCGCCCGGCATAGTTCTCGAGAAACGGCTCGAGGTCGGCAATGTGGCGGTCATCGGAGATGCGACCCAGCTGCACCAGGTCGCAATGAACCTCTGTACGAATGCCGTACAGGCGATGGAGCATGGCGGCGTGCTGGAGGTCGCTCTGGAGTGCGACGACGTGGCACAACGTTGTAGGTTGTCGCATGGCGATCTCGCCCCGGGTGTCTACGTGCGGTTATGCGTGAGCGACACCGGAGGTGGAATCCCGCCGTACGTGCTCGATCGAATGTTTGACCCTTTCTTTACGACCAAGCACGCCGGCGAGGGAACCGGCCTGGGTTTGTCGCTGGTGCACGGCATCGTGATGGATCTGGGCGGCTCGATCGACGTTCGCACCACCGTAGGGCGCGGCACGACTTTCACGATCTGGTTGCCGGTTGGCGGTGAAGCGGCGGTCCCTTCGGCTGAGATCGCTACCGAGATACCGCGCGGCAATGGCGAATCGGTCATGGTTGTTGACGACGAGAAGTCGCTCGTTGCGCTCGCCGAAGAAGTGTTGGCCGAGATCGGTTATGAGCCCGTGGGGTTCAGCTCCAGCAGGGTGGCGCTGGAGGCATTCAGAGCGACGCCGCAACGCTTCGATATTGTTCTGACTGAAGAGATGATGCCGGATCTCATGGGCACCGATCTCGCCCGTGAGATTCGGCTGCTGCGGCCCGACATCCCGATCGTACTGACGAGTGGCTACAGTGGTGCGCCATTACACGAGCGTGCGAGCGCGGCCGCAATCCAGGAAGTCCTGCGCAAACCCCTGCGCAGCAAGGACATCGCAGAGTGTTTCGGACGCGTCTTGCGTTGACTCGACAAGAAGTCTGCATTTCAACTGTAATTCAAGACCCCCACGGTGACATCACTCAGAAATGGTCAGGCGGGACATTTGAGCTGCCAGTACCTGCTCAAGGACGTGTAGCGCCATGGAAACATTGAATGTCAACGGCAAGGCGGTAACAGTGGACGTGCCGGGGGACGCACATGACGTGCGCGCGATTCTCGAGAATGTCAGCCGAAGGGGTTTCATTGGCGGCGCGGCGGGAATCGGCGCACTCGTAGTTGGCATGCGCGTGTCATCTCGCAGTGACGCTGCAACCCCTGCGGCGGCTCCCTCGACAGATGTATCTCGTTTCAATCCCACGGCATTTGTCGCCATCGACACATCAGGCCTCGTCACGATCATGACTCATCGATCCGAGATGGGGCAGGGGATTCGCACCGGGCTCCCGATGGTCGTCGCGGACGAGCTCGAAGCCGATTGGTCTCGCGTGCACGTCTCACAGGGGGGCGGTGATGAGCCTATTTACAGCGGTCAGAACATGGACGGTTCGCGCAGCATGCGCCGCTTTCTGCAGCCCATGCGGCAAATGGGCGCGGCCGTGCGCCAGATGCTCGAGGCGGCGGCCGCCGCCTCGTGGGGCGTGGAAGTGACTGAGGTCCACGCGCGCAATCACCAGGTCATCCACGCCCCAACCGGGCGGGTCCTCGGATACGGGCAAGTCGCCGCAGTGGCGCGTGCGCTGCCTGTACCCAAACCGGAACTGTTGAAGCTGAAGAAACCGTCGGAGTGTCGACAGCGATCAGCCATCTGCCGGGGTCGGTGAGCCAGGCGTACCGCCGTTAGCTCCGGCGCTGTCCAACGCCATGTTTGCGGTGACAGGCAAACGCATTCGACGCCTACCAATTGCTGCCCAGCTGAAAGGCTGGGGCACGAATTGGACGGGGTGATGACTGCCTTCACGCTTCTCCTGGAGAATCCCCCGGCGCTGGGCAATTGCGACCGCTTCAGTCCGGCTCGCCGCATGCAGCTTGTCCAGAACGGATTTGACATGCGTTTTCACGGTGCCGACGGCCACATTCAGTCTGATGGCAATGCCCTTGTTACTGAGCCCGAGCATCATCTGTCGCAGTATTTCTTCTTCCCTTGGGGTCAGTGCCCGATGGTTCATCCATTCGGCAACGCGCTGGGCGACCAGCGGACCTATGGCCATGCCTCCGGCGCGCACCGATCGCAAACCATCGAGCAGATCTTGAATACTGCAGCCGAGCAAAAGGTAACCGCGCACTCCTCGCTCCAGCGCGTGGCAGATCATCGCCTGGCTGTCACTATGCGTCAGAATTACGACTCGATGTCTCCCCACTGCGCCAGACACGATCAGGCGTAAACCCGAATCGTAGTCCGCGACTACAACATCCGCCGGCGGCGACTCACTGCCAATCACGCTCGATACCTTCAACGTGGGCCTGAAAACGACGGCTTCGAAGTCGGGTTGCCTCTGCAGAGTTGCCGCGAGTCCCGCCGTTATCAGCGGGTCGCCGTGTGCAATGAGAACCTTTATTGTGGAGGAGTGGGCCATTGTGAATCTCCGTCGGCACGCATGCGTCTCATGCTTACAATCTACCCCAGCGGGATCAGGCGCCGATGTCAGGAATCGCAGCTCAAATTACAGTTGCAACTTTGCTTCGGATGCTGTCGTCAGGTCAGAAGGGTTCGCGTGGGCGTACCCAATAAGGAACATTGCCTGCCCTGCGTCCAGCGCGGATAGTGCTGTCAACGTTACCCAACCCTATAGAGGAAGGATCAAATATGGCCCTTGATGCAGGCAAATCCGGCTCATTCATGATCGGCGGCGCAATCAGGATCAACCGTCTGGGTTTCGGTGCAATGCGACTCACAGGCCCGAACATCTGGGGACCGCCCGCCGATAAAGCCGAGGTTATGCGAACACTGCGGCGACTTCCCGAATTGGGCGTGAATTTCATCGACACGGCCGATTCCTACGGCCCGGATGTTTCGGAGCCGCTCATCCGCGAAGGGCTGCATCCCTACGGCAACATGCTCGTTGCGACCAAAGGGGGCCTGGTGCGGCCAGGTCCGCTCGGCAGCCCGTGGCCGGCCGTCGGCCGGCCGGAGTATCTGCGCCAACAGGCGTTCAAGAGCCTTCGCTGGCTGGGCGTCGAGCAGATCGACCTGTGGCAACTGCATCGAATCGATCCAAAGGTCCCGCGCGACGAGCAATTCGACGCCGTCAAGGGCTTGTTGAACGATGGAATCATCCGCTATGCGGGTCTGAGTAATGTGTCCGTTGCAGACGTCGAGGCGGCGTCAAAGGTCTTCAAAGTAGCGACCGTGCAGAACCGCTATAACCTCGTGGACCGTTCGAGCGAAGACGTTCTGGACTACTGCACCACTCATGGAATCGGCTTCATTCCGTGGTTTCCGTTGGCAGCAGGGCAACTTGCCAGCAAAGGATCGATCCTTGACCGGGTCGCACAGGCGCACGGTGCCGCGCCGGGTCAGGTAGCCCTTGCGTGGGTGCTCGAGCGCAGTGCGGTTATGTTGCCCATCCCGGGAACGTCGAAGGTTTCGCACCTGGAGGAGAATGTCGCCGCGGCCGACATCAAACTCTCGGACGAAGAGTTCGCGGCTTTGGACGCGAGTGGCAAAGCGGAATTCCGCAGGCACTGAAGCGATCGGCCCTGAGCCGCCAGCAGCGCAGCCGGAGCGGGCCTGGTGTATTTCGATTGAAACAGAATCGAAGACAACTGAAATCTTCCGAGGTGGTGCTGGTAATCGTACCGCCAAATTCGAAATGCAGCGTGCCCGTGTAGAGCCGATACATCTGAGCTCCAGGAGGTTGCGATGGTCACACTCGAGAATGCGCGGAAGATTATTGCTGCGGCCGAGAGGAAGGCGAATGAGCTGGGCCAACCGATGAACATTGCTGTGGCCGATACGGGCGGCAATCTGGTGGCCCACGTGCGCATGGATGGCGCGTGGCTTGGCAGCATCGATATTGCGATCAACAAGGCCTTCACCTCGCGGGCTTTCGACATCAGCACGCAGGATCTTGGCAAGAACTCGCAGCCCGGTCAGCAGTTCTTCGGCATCCATGCCTCCAATCATGGTCGCGTGATGATATTTGCCGGTGGCGTACCGCTCAGGCGCGCGGGAAAAGTGGTCGGTGCCGTGGGAGTCAGCGGTGGCTCCGGCGAGCAGGACCAGTCGGTCGCGGAGGCGGGCGCGCGGGCATTTGAGTAAGGCGCAGGAGAATCGAAATCATGGCGAGCAATCGTGGTGTTGTATACGTCGGGCCGGGGAAGGTGGAAGTTCAAAGCATCGAGTTTCCCAAGCTCGTGGATCCTCGCGGCAAGAAGTGCGATCACGGAGTGATACTCAAGGTCGTGAGCACGAACATCTGCGGGAGCGATCAGCACATGGTTCGAGGACGCACCACGGCGCCCGCTGGCCTGGTGCTGGGGCATGAGATCACCGGCGAGGTGATCGAGGCTGGACCGGATGTGCAGTTCATCGGCGTAGGTGACCTTGTCTCAGTACCATTCAACGTTGCTTGCGGCCGCTGCCGAACTTGCAAAGATGGCGATACTTCCGTGTGTCTGAACGTGAATCCGGCACGTGCGGGAGGCGCGTACGGATACGTGGACATGGGCGGCTGGGTTGGCGGGCAGGCAGAGTACGTAATGGTGCCCTATGCGGATTTCAATCTCCTGCGCTTCCCGGACAAACAGCAGGCGATGGAGAAGATCCGCGATCTCACATGCCTGACGGACATTCTGCCAACCGGCTATCACGGCTGCGTCTCGGCCGGCGTCACGACAGGCTCCACCGTGCTCATTGCCGGTGCCGGTCCGGTCGGGCTGGCCGCGGCGGCCTCGGCGCTGTTGCTCGGTGCTGCGGTTGTCATGGTCATGGACTTCAGCAGGGACCGCCTTGCTCAGGCGCGTTCATTCGGATGCGAGACGATCGATCTGAATCAGGGCGGCACGCTCGCTGATCAAGTCGAGCAGATCCTCGGCGTTCGCGAAGTGGACTGCGCGGTCGACTGCGTGGGCTTCGAGGCAAAAGGCCAAGGCGGTGTCGAACAGCCCGCGATCGTACTCAATCAGCTGATGGATGTGACTCGCGCTGCCGGCGCAATCGGAATTCCCGGACTGTACGTGACGGACGACCCGGGCTCAAAAGACGCAGCGGCCCGACGGGGAAGTCTCAGTCTGCGGTTCGGTCTCGGATGGGCCAAGTCTCACTCGTTCTTTACCGGCCAGACACCCGTCATGAAATACAACCGCGCGCTGATGATGGCGGTTTTGCACGACCGCATCCATATCGCGCAGGCGGTCAACGCGACGGTGATCTCGCTCGATGAGGCACCGAGGGGTTACGCAGACTTCGATCGGGGCGTCGCGCGGAAATTCGTGATTGACCCGCACGGGCTGCTCAGGGCAAACGGCTGACGCCATAGTGTGACCGAGCTTCGGCGCAGGAGATCTGCGCCGAAGCCGCGAACGGAGAAAAACATGGGCAGGCTCGAAGCATGAGCGACGATGCGATCCGCATCTTGGGCATCTCGGGCAGTTTGCGCCGCGGTTCGTATTCAACAATGGTATTGCGAGGACTCCAGGAGGCCGTCAGGCAGCGGGCTCAGGTGCAAATCCATTCCCTCGAGGAAATTCCGCTATATAACGCGGATCTCGACGGCGATACCAAGCCACCGGCCGTGGTGACCCTCAAAGCAGCAATCCAGGAGTGCTGCGGTGTTGTTCTGGTCTCACCGGAGTACAACTACGGGATGCCGGGCGTCTTGAAAAACGCACTCGATTGGGCATCTCGCCCGGCATATGCATCCGTCCTCAAAGGCAAACCGGTACTCACAATGACAACAAGTCCGGGTATCGGCGGGGGCGTTCGTGCGCACGCGCAACTCCGCCAGACCCTCGCGGGTACATTGTCGCGTGTCGTCCCGGCACCCGAAGTCCTGGTTGCGGCAGTTCACACGAAGGTCGACGGCGGCCGCCTGACCGATGCAACTTCCCTCAAGTTCATGACAGAAGCTTTCGACCTGCTGCTCGCTGAGATCGGCCGCGGGGTAAGCGCGTATTGTCAAAAAATTCAGACGGTGTAGCGCCATGCGAACATTAAGTGTCAACGGCAGGCCGGTAACAGTCTTTCTCCTATCGGCAATGCTTGCTCCGCTTCCAACCTTTGCGCAATCGGTGCCCGCAGCAGTGCCGCAGAGCGAGATCTTTACGCGTGAGCAAATAGGTCATGCATTAGCGCAGCCCACACCTGGCGTGGGACGAACCGCTCCGAGCTCCGCCAACGCCCCGCAGGACGACGGTCAGTGGAGTATGCCGTCGAAAAATTATGCTGCTACACGCTTTTCGTCACTGACGGAAATCTCGCCGACTACGGCGAAGAAACTGCAGCCGGTTTTGACCTTCTCGCTTGCGGTCAATAAGGGGCAGGAAGCCGCGCCCATCGTCGTCGGCAACACGATGTACATCGTCACGGCCTATCCGAACATCGTGTACGCGCTCGACCTGACCAGGCCCGGCGCGCCCCTCAAGTGGAGATTTTCGCCGCAGCCTGTGCCCGCCAGCCAAGGGGTAGCTTGTTGCGATGTGGTCAACCGCGGTGGGACCGTCAGCGATGGCAAATTCATTTTTACGACGCTTGATGGACAGGTCATTGCGATCGACGTCAATACTGGCAGGTCCGTATGGCGTACGCAGCTCGGTAACATCAACAAAGGCGAGTCGATCACGATGGCGCCACTCGTTGCCAAGGGCCGGGTCTACGTGGGCAATTCCGGAGGCGAGCTTGGCGTGCGCGGCTGGCTGACTGCGCTCGATGAGAAGGATGGGAAGGTGGTGTGGCGAGCGTATAACGCGGGACCCGACGCGGACGTGCTGATCAGTTCGCAGTTCAAGCCTTTCTACTCCGGCGACAAGGGCACAGACCTTGGCGTTACTACGTGGCCCACAGATGCGTGGAAAATTGGCGGCTCAACGGCCTGGGGCTGGGTCAACTACGACGCCGAGTTGAACTCGATTTACTACGGATCGGGTAATCCGGGACCCTGGAACGCCGAGCAAAGACCCGGCGATAACAAGTGGACGGCCGGTATGTTCTCCCGCGATCCCGCTACCGGTCAGGCGCGGTGGTTTTACCAGTTCTCGCCCCACGATGAGCACGACTACGACGGCGTAAATGAGCAAATCCTTCTGGACATGCCCTTCGCCGGAAAGATGCAGAAGGTCATGGTGCACCCGGATCGTAATGGCTATCTGTATGTAATCAACCGGAGCACCGGACAGGTTTTATCGGCTGACCCATACGGACCGGTCAATTCCACCAAGGGTGTGGACCTCGCGACGGGTCGTCCGATCATCAACCCGGAAAAGGAAACGAAAGTCGGCGTACAGGTACGCAACATCTGCCCGACTGCGTCCGGGGCCAAGGACTGGAATCCAAGCAGCTTCAGTCCGCGCACCGGACTCCTGTATATCCCGCACGAAAACATGTGCATGGACTGGATGAACGTTGCAGTGTCGTACATCGCCGGCACGCCCTACGTGGGCGCCGATGTCCACATGAAGCCGGGCCCGGGAGGCAATCGCGGCGTTTTGACAGCGTGGGATCCCGTTCGCCGCCGCCCAGCTTGGGAGGTAAAGGAAAACTTTCCCGTGTGGTCAGGTACCGTAGTCACTGCGGGTGATGTTGTGTTCTACGGCACCATGGATGGCTGGTTCAAAGCCGCCAATGCGCGTACCGGAGCCGCGCTCTGGCGGTTCAAAGTGGACAGTGGCATTGTCGGCCAGCCGGTCAGTTACCGAGGCCCTGACGGGCATCAGTATGTTGCCGTGCTGTCCGGCGTCGGAGGATGGGCGGGCGCGGTGGTGTCAGGACCGGTCGATCGTCGCGATGGAGCTGCAGCAATTGGCATGGTCAGCGCCATGTCCGACCTTCCCAAATATTCAACCGCTGGAGGGACGCTGTATGTCTTCTCGCTTCCGCGCTAATTCGGTTGGATCGCCGATCAAGTGTGTCGGATTGACGGTATTGCTGCTCGCAGGTTGTGAAACAGGCGTTCGACCACCGGCGCCCGTTGCGCAATCGACGCCGGTGGCCCCATCGACACCGGTGGCGCCCGCAGAACCGGTCTATCGGGGCGTAGTCGATACAGCTCTCTCGCCGGGAGCCGGTCGCACTCTGGCCACTATCGATCCGCGCGCCGCGAAATATTACGACAATCCCGAAGCGGTCAAGGTGGGTAAGTTTCTGTTCGGATCGATGAATTGCGCCGGCTGCCATACCAACGGCGGCGGTGGTATGGCACCGTCGCTGATGGACAATCAGTGGATCTATGGCGGGCGGCTCGAGCAGATCCACCAGACGCTGGTCGAGGGCCGACCCAACGGCATGCCGGCGTGGGGTGGGGTGTTGCCGGACGATGAGCTCTGGCAGCTTGCTGCATATGTGCGCTCGATGTCTCTACCCGAAACCCTTGCGGCGCAGGGCAGCGGGAATCCGTCCCAGTCCCCGGCGCCGGTGCCGCGAGCCGTGGATGAAGACACGGGTTGGGCAGCGCCGGCTGCCACGACCAACGACTACTCAGAAACATTAAAGGGACCTGACGGCCCGCAATGAACAACCTGCCTTTGAGTGTGGCGCTGGTTGCGGCGACCTTCGCGGTAGCGTTCGCGGAGGTAGCAGCAGCCGGACCCGCGGCATTGCAGGGGCGCAAGCTCGTGGTTTGCGCCGATCCCAACAATCTGCCGTTCTCCAACCAGGCAGGGGAGGGGTTTGAAAACAAGCTGGCAAAGCTGCTCGCCGAGGATATGGGAGCGAATCTCAGCTATGTCTGGTGGGCACAGAGGCGCGGATTTGCCCGTAACACGCTGAACGAAGGCGCGTGTGATGTCTGGCTTGGTGTTGCGAGCGGCGTCGACAGGGTGGCAACCACGCGGCCGTACTATCGATCGACCTACGTGTTCGTTACGCGTGCCGACAAGAGCTTGAAGGGGTTGACTCTCGACGATCCGCGCTTGAGATCATTGAAGATCGGTGTGCAGATGGTTGGTAATGATGCAATGAATACTCCGCCGGCCCATTCATTGGCGCGGCGCGGCCTGATCGATAACGTGCGCGGCTACATGTTGTACGGCGACTACGAAAAGCCCAACCCGCCGGCCGCGATCGTCGCTGCAGTCGCTCGAGGCGAGGTCGATGTAGCGCTGGTTTGGGGGCCTCTGGCCGGCTATTTCGCGTCGCTGTCCTCAGTTGCGCTGCGCCTCGAGCCGGTTACTCCGACGCTCGACGATTCGCAATGGCCGATGGTCTACGACATCTCGATGGGTGTGCGGCGCGACAATCTGCAACTGCGCGCGCAGATCGAGTCGATTCTGAGCAGGGAAAGACCCAGGATCGATGCGCTTCTAAGCGCCTACCATGTACCGCAGGTTGCTCCGGAGCGATGATCGATGATCGACATCTGCTGCCATTGAACAGTCAGTACTAGCCCTCACGTCCCAACTCGCGCTGGATTGCTTCTTCCCGCGCATCATCCACAGCTGCCAGCACGCCTTCGGGATCGGTCGCTGTCTCGTCGCGCGCGAATTCTCCGGTGAGCTCTTTGTCCGCCGTCAGCTCGCCTTGCTCGAAGAGACTCCACATCTCCCGTGCGAACTCGGTGTCGAGCAGCTCCGGCGCGAAGCGACCGAGCGTGCCGCGAATGTTGTTCACATCGCGCTCGAGCATCGCCAGCGCGCCGTTGTTGCCGGCGGCATTGACCACTTGAGGCAGGTCGATGATGACCGGGCCATCGGGTGCCACCAGGACATTGAATTCCGACAGATCGCCGTGTATGAGTCCGATGTTCAGCATGAGCACGATCTGCCGGATGAGAAAGCCGTGATACTCACGTGCCTGTTCGGGTGACAGATCGATTTCACCCAGCCGCGGGGCAGGTTCGCCAGCGGAATCCGTTACCAGCTCCATGACGAGCACGTCGTTAAAATAGCCGTAGGGCTTCGGCACACGGACGCCCGCGGCCTGGAGCCGATACAACGCGTCAACCTCCGCGTTCTTCCAGGCAGCTTCCTGTTCACTGCGCCCGAAGCGTGTGCTCTTGTTCATTGCGCGCGCTTGTCGGCTACCGCGTATTTTGCGGCCTTCCTGGTACTGCGCACGCCTCTGGAAGCTTCGCTGCCTCATGTCGCGATAGACCTTGGCGCACCGAGTATGCGTGCCGGTGCGTACCAGGTAGACCGTGGCTTCTTTGCCGCTCTTGAGTGAGCGAAGTACTTCGTCGATGACGCCGTCGTCTATCAGAGGCTGTAAGGCAGTGGGTGTTTTCAAAATGCGACCAGTGGCAACGCGACCCTAACCAAGAAAGTAGAGTAACTTAATTGCGTAAGTAATTGATTCGACTCGATCGCCGGATTGGAATCGAATCGCCATGTAAGTCCGTGATTTTACGCGAAGTTTCCCCACGATCGGGAGAAATTCCCGCCGCGCCCGGAATACTCTGCTGAGCATGAGAAGCGATATGTTTGCCAGGCGCGCTTTGGGAGCCGCGGTTCTCACTTATGTCTGTCTATTCGAGGCGGCACTGGCGAGCGCAGAGAGCAAACCTCCTGAGAATCCAGCCGAAGCGCTGGAAATGCCTACGGTCGAGATCATTGGGACGACTCCGCTGCCCGGTCTCGGCACACCGACCCGCGACGTCCCGGCCAACGTGCAGGTCTTCACCAGCAAGGATTTGTCGGGGCAGCGGCAGACAAACGTGACGGACTACCTGGAACAGAATGCCACGGGACTGTCCGCGAACGCGGCACAGGGGAATCCCTTCCAGCCGGATATCAGCTTTCGCGGCTTCAGCGCATCTCCGCTTCTCGGAACACCACAGGGCGTGTCTGTTTTCCAGGATGGTGTGCGCGTCAACGAGCCGTTCGGCGACGTAGTCAACTGGGATCTCATCCCCCAATCGGCAATTGCGAGCATCCAGTTGATTCCGGGCTCCAATCCGGCATTCGGCCTGAACACCCTGGGCGGTGCTGTGGCCGTCTACACGAAGAGCGGTGCGCAGTATCCCGGCGGCAGCGCGACACTTTCAGGCGGCTCCTTCGGACGCAAGACGGCGGAGCTCGAATGGGGCGGGTCCAAGGGCGTGCTCGACTACTTCGCCACCGGTGAGTATTACGATGACGCTGGCTGGGCAGACCACAATCCGAGCAAGGTGCGTCAGCTCTTCGCCAAGCTGGGCTGGCAAAACGAAACGACGGATCTCGATGTGAGTTTTACCGGCGCGGACAACACACTGCAGGCAACCCAGACGCTGCCCCGCTCGTTCCTCGACAACATCCGCCAGGCTTATACATTTCCGGATCAGAACGAGAATCAGCTCGCGTTTCTCACGGCGAAGGGCAGCCACTTTCTCGCCACTAATGCATTGCTCGGCGGCAATCTCTATTACCGCAACTATAAGAACCGCAGCCAGAGCAGCAACGTCAATCAAAACTTCGACATTGACGGCCTCCAGGCAACGAACGATGCTTCTGAAATAGATCAGGCCAGCTACGGTGGAGGTGTGCAGCTCGTGCTCACGGGAGAGCCCGCAGGAAAGAAGAATCAGCTCACGCTCGGGGCCAGCGCCGACGGTGCGAACGCGCGCTTTACCCAGAATTCGCAGGACGCCCAATTTACGGCGGCTCGCGGAACGACCGGCATCGGCAACTTCCAGCTCCAAACGGATGCGGGCACGCACAGCACATACCTTGGGGTATTCATAGCGGACACGCTCAATCTGACCTCCTTCTGGACCCTCACGGCGTCGGGCCGTTTCAACCACGCGCAGATCCGCATCGCGGATCGCACCGGAGCCGCACCCTTGCTGAATGGTGACAGCACATATTCACGGTTCAACCCCGCCCTGGGTGTCAATTACAACCCGACGCCGCGGCTTACTGCATACGCGAGTTACAATGAAGGCGTTCGCGCGCCGACCGCGGTGGAGCTCACCTGTGCCGATCCGGAGGCACCCTGCAAGTTGCCAAACAACTTTCTCGCAGACCCGCCCTTGCAACAGGTCGTGTCAAAGACCATCGAAATAGGTGCCCGCGGGCTCGTTGGAACGAGGTGGCATTGGAGCGCAGCGGCGTATCGCACGCGACTGCTGAACGACATCCAGTTCATCAGCTCGGCAGCCGGTGCCACCAATGCCGGGTACTTCGCCAATATCGGCACGACTCAACGGCAAGGTGTCGAACTGGCGCTCGAGACGCACACGAGTCCCGTCGCAGTGACCGTCAGGTACACCTTTCTCGACGCCACGTTTCGATCGAGCTTCTCAGAGAGCAGTCCAGCCAATTCGAGCGCCAATCAAAACGGCGTTATCCAAGTAGCTCCCGGCGATCGAATTCCGGCGAATCCACGCCACGTCCTGAAGGTGCGTGCAGATTGGGCTGTAACCTCCCGTCTGTCTCTGGGCGCCAATGTCCTCACCAGCGCAGGCGTCTATGCCCGCGGCGATGAGAACAACCGGGACGTAAATGGACAATTGCCCGGCTACACGGTCGTCAACCTCGATGGCCGCTATTTGGCTTCAGAGCGCTTCGAGGTGTTCGGACGGGTGAACAATGTATTCGACAGGCGCTACTTCAATTTCGGCGTGGTGGGCGAGAACTTCTTCACCGGTCCTGGACGGACATTCGGACCCGCGGCAGGTACCGATCCAAGAGCGGAGCAATTCCGCGGCCCCGGTGCTCCGCTCGGCTTGTGGTTGGGCGTTCAGTATTCGTTCGGACCTCACGGGCACAACGGCAGCTCCGGAGACGCTGACTAGATCCGCGCGGTCAGGGTACGACAGCAGGCATCGTTATGACCCTCACGCGGATGGCAACGCTTCTTCTGGCCGTCATCGCCAGCGCGTGCACCACCACAGTCGCCGTGCGCAACGACTGGCAGTCTCGGCTGCAGGACAGTGCCGTCGCCTTGCTCGGAGAGGTGCACGATAATCCCGAACTGCACCGACTCAGATTGGAAGCGCTTCGTCGCGCGGTCGTCGCGGGTTGGCGGCCCGTGATCGCGATGGAACAGTTCGATCGCGAGCACCAGGCAGATATCGATCGCGCACGGCGCGAAAAACCCGATGACCCACAGCATGTCATCGACCTCGCCGCGCCCGCACCGACCGGTTCCGCAGCCGGTTGGAATTGGGATCTGTATCGGCCTGTGGTGGCCTTGGCGCTCGAGTATGACCTTCCCTTGATTGCGGCCAACCTGTCCCGCTCCGACGCGGAGAAAGTCGCGCACGACGGCTATGCCGCAGTGTTTGATTCAACGGCACGCACGACGTTGGGACTGGATCAAGCGATCGCGCCTGATTGGGAAGCAGCGCAAGAGCGCGAGATCGAAACGGGTCACTGTCATGCGCTTCCGAAAGAGATCCTGCCCGCCTTGGCCAGGGCTCAGTTTGCGCGGGATGCAGTCATGGCCGCGATCCTGCGAGCACATGCGACGGACGGCGTGGTCCTTTTGGCCGGTAACGGACATGTCCGGCGCGACATCGGTGTTCCGCGTTGGCTCGGTCCCGCGCTGCAAGCTCGAGCCTTGAGCGTCGGCTACCTTGAGAAGGGAGACGCAATGCCTGCCACCGCCTTTGATGCGGTGGTTTACGGACCTCCGGCACCCCGCACTCCGCCCTGTGCGCAGTTCGAGAAGCGGAAACGATAATTTTTTC
>JAQGOF010000203.1 GCA_028293745.1 Gammaproteobacteria bacterium
GTCATTCTGATCGGCGAGATCCGCGACCGCGAGAGCATGGAAGCGGCGATCAACCTCGCAGGCACGGGGCACCTCGTGCTCGCGACCCTCCACGCCAACAACTGCGCGGAGTCCCTGGATCGCATCATCAACATGTTCCCGCGCGAACAGCACAGCCAGATCTTTCTGGACATGTCGCAATACCTGCGCGCCATCCTCGGGCAGCGCCTGGTGATGGGCCGGGATGGCAAGCGCGTAGCGGCCGTCGAGGTAATGATCAACACGCCGCACATCTCAGAGCTCGTCAAAAAAGGCGATGTCGTGGGGATCAAGGAGGCGATCACCTCCAGCGGCGAGCGCGGCATTCAGAGCTTCGATGTCTCCCTGCGCGACCTGTTCAAGGCAGGACGCATCGAGCTCGAAGAGGCTCTCAGCAGCGCCGACTCGCGGGCCAACCTCGAGGCCAAGATCAACTTTGGTTGAGCGCGGCCGGCCTGCGTAGCTGCGGCAGATTGCTGGCCGTGTTCTGCAGTTCGTCTCTGCGAGCCTCGGTAGCCCCCAGCTGGCGACAGATCGCCAGCAGCTCCTGCACCCTATGCTCGCAGGTGTGGCGGCTCACCACCGTCTGATAACCGTTGGCACCAATGAATCGCGCAAACTCCGGATCGCTGTGCAGAGCGACCATGCGGCGTTCCATGTCGCTGCCATCGCGTGCAACCAGCACGTCTACATCCGGAGTGAACATCTCCTCGCATTCGTCCCACGGCGCGGTTACTACCGGAACACCGCACGCGAGCGCTTCGAGGACACGAATGGCGGGAGTGTGTGGAAGGCCATCGGCCCGCATGCGCCGCGGAACATTCACGGTAAACCGGCCTCCCGACAGGGCCGCGGGTATGGCAAAGTCGGGGATCCATCCACCGTAGTCGATCCCGGCCGCTCGCAGCGTGCTGAGCGCCTCTTTCGGATAGCGGGCGCCGTAAAACCGCGCACGCAACCCCAGCGCACGAATGGGCTCGATCAGGAACTCATCGAGCTCGCTGGCCCGCTCGGCGCTTCCCCACGCTCCCATCCAGATCAGGTCGAGGGAGGGTACAGCGTCGCCATGGCCCTGATCCTGGCGCGGCGACCCGGCGCCCGACCACGGCCGGAAGACACGAGTATCTACTGCGTCCCGCCACGTCCAGACATTCGCAACCCAGCCGCGCGTTTCATACATCCGGCGCAATCCGTCGCTGGAGGCCAGCACACCGTCATAGCGCGAAAGGACACGCGATCGCATTTCGAGCGGCTGTTGGAGCGAGCGATGAGGCGCGTCGTGGAACAGAAGCTTGTAACTGCGTGTATGGGCGCGATGCTCACCCAGACGGCGCAACAAGGCAGGGTCATTCCATTCGTGTGCAATTACGACATCGGCATCAGCCAGAGCGGCATCGAGATCCATGTCCAGCGGGTCGTAGAAACAACTGCGCAGCCGCGGATAGGTTGCGTGAAATTCCTTGATCACTCCTTCGCCACCCTGCTCGCGCAGGTTGTGAAGGCTCCATCCGTCCGCGGGCTCGAAGATCTGGACCGAGTGCCGCTGGCTCAGCAATTCGCTCGCAACACCCCGCAGAACGTGGGCGCTGGGATGATTCCAGTCGGAAATGAGGGAGTGGTAGAACAGGACGAAGCGCATGTCGCGTTCCCCCTGACGGCAGGCGACAGCAGCCTGCCATCACAACAATTCGCACACATTCTGCGCTCAAAAAACCGTGTATGCATCAAATACGGGACCGTCCACGCACACCCGCTTCATGGCGGGTCCTTCCGGAGTTTGAACTGGCACGGTGCAGCCCGCGCAGCCCCCAACCGCACAGGCCATGAACTCCTCGAGTGAGACCTGACACGGAACATTGAACCGGCGGGCCAGTTTGGCCGCGGCCTGGAGCATAGGCGTCGGGCCGCAGGCGAAAATCTCGACCTCCGCGAGCCCCGCCGGACTGAGAAGCTCGAGCCAACGGTCCGCCAGCTCGGTCACAAAGCCATCAAAGCAACCCGGGAAATCCGCCCGACTGGCCAGCCGGCTGGCGACACCCCACTCATCCAACAGCGGCATGCAAGCGATGCTGCCATCGGGAATGCCTGCAACCACGATGCGTGAGGGTCGCGCCCGGAATGGAAACGGAATCTCGGAGCCCATCAGCACCAGGGGTTTCCAGTCCGCGTCCTGGCGGGCGCGGAGCCGATCGGCCAGGAAAATCATCGGAGGAATCCCAACGCCGCCGCCGATCAGCAGCGCACGCGGACGTTCAGGATGCGCCGTGAACGGCCGCCCGATCGGCCCCAGCGTACTGATTCTCTCCCCGGCCTTCCGCGCGGCCAACGCCTGCAGGCCGGGCCCCATCACCTTGTAGAGAATCTCGATCCAGCCCGCTTGCGCGTCGGCTCGCATGATGGACAGCGGGCGACGCATGGGTATGGCGGGGTCACAGGTCAAATGTACGAAGCTGCCCGGTTCGGCGCGCGCGGCACATTTCGGCGCTTCGACGCGCAGGACGAATTGATCGCCGTCGTAAGCCGTCTGGTGCAGAACGAGCGCGTCTTCGAGAAAAATCGTCCCGCGGTTTGCGTTGGTCATGCGCGATCTGACTCGTTCAGGTTGCGCTGCTCCGCGAGCCGATCACATCGGCGAGCACTGCCATCCGGACGGCCACACCATTTCGCACCTGATCGCGGATCACTGATTGGCGTCCATCCGCAACGTCGGATGCGATCTCGATTCCGCGGTTCATGGGTTGCGGGTGCATGACGATGGCATCAGGACGTGCGAGCGAGAGTCGCTCGGGAGTCAGGCCGTATTGCACGAAGTACCGATCCGCATCAGGCAAGTCCGCCTGCCCCATGCGCTCCTTCTGAATCCGCAACATCATCACGACGTCAACGTCCTTCAGCCCGGCAGCTAGCGATGTGTGACGCGAGCATCCCTCGAACTCGGGTTCCTCCGGCATCAACACGGCCGGGGCGACGATTCTGAGGTCAGCGACACCCAATGTGCGAAACGCATGAAACGATGACCGCGCAACACGCGAGTGACGAATGTCTCCAACGATTGCGATGGCCAGACCCTCGAAGCGCTTTTTGTGCTGGCGGACGGTGAGCGCGTCGAGCAAACCTTGTGTTGGATGCGAGACGTGGGCCTCTCCGGCGGAGAGTACGCTTACATGAGGTGCCACATTCCCTGCAACGAGAGCTGGAACACCCGCTTCGGCATCGCGTATCACCATTACATCTACGTGCAGCGATTGGAGAGTGTAAACAGTGTCCAGCATGCTCTCACCCTTGACGCGCGATGAGAGCTGCACTTCGAGATTGACCACGTCGGCCCCCAGCCGCTTGGCTGCGAGCTCGAATGACACACGCGTGCGCGTCGAGGGCTCGGTAAACAGATTGGCGACCGTAACGCCGGCGAGTGTGTTGCTCGTTGGCGGAGGTGCACCCAGGGGTCGAACGAAACTCTGCGCCTTGTTGAGCAGGCGCTCGATCTCGGCGCGTGACAGGTGCTCGAGCGTCAGAAGATGCCGCAATGTCCCGTCTTTTCGCCGCTGGTCTACCTGAGCTTCACTCATCTGGCCTTACTCACTTTAGACGGCCCTCGCCGGCAAACCAACGCTGCAAAATCACTGCGGCCGCGGCACTGTCGATGTCTTCGCGCCGGATCCGCTTGCGGCGCTCACCGCTCGCGCGTCGAGCTTTCAGCGCTTCGTTCGCCTCCAGCGACGACCAGCGCTCATCGACCATGAAGACCTGCAGGCCAAATCGTTTTTCGAGCTCGGAAGCGAAGCGCCGTGCGGCAGGTGCAAGTGCACCCGGCGTGCCATCCGCATTATACGGTGCTCCCACCACGAGACACCGGGGATGCACCGCTCGCAGATTGCGCTCGATCGAGCTCCAGTCGGGGCCGCTTTGCAGGACGGCTATGGCAGCAAGGGGCGCAGCCGTAGAGGTGAGCGTGTCACCCGCGGCGAGTCCTATCCGTTTGAGTCCAAAATCGAAGGCGAGGACGGTGTGAACTGACTGAGGTTTGTCGGCCTCACGCATGCCCGGCCACGAGACTCAGGCGCTCAACGTCGATTCCCATCAACCGCCACGCGCCGAGCCACCGCTCTTCGAACGGCAATTCGAACACGACGCGTGAGTCGACCGGCATGGACAGCCACGCGTTTTCGCGCATCTCGCGCTCGAGCTGCCCCGACTCCCAACCCGCATAGCCGAGCGCGATAAAGGCATCCATCGGCCCCTCACCCCGCGCCATGGCGGCAAGAACATCCCGGGAAGTCGTGACCTGGATGCTGTCAGACACTCTGTGAGTATGGTCCCACTTGCCGCCCGGACGATGCAGAACGAAGCCGCGGTCGGTATTCACAGGTCCGCCGCGCAATACGGGTAGCTCGGCGATGAGATCGCTCGAGGGCTCGAGCTTCATCTGCGAGAGCACGTCCGACAACTTCATCGGCAGGGGCTTGTTGAGCACAATGCCCAGCGCACCCTTGTCGGTGTGCTCGCAGATCAAGGCCACCGTCTGTGAGAAGTTGGGATCTGACAGCGAGGGCATGGCAATCAACAGCTGATTGGTGAGGCTCGCGCCTGGGTCTGTCGGAGAATCTTCCACGTCAGTCGGCGGCGCCCCGCCGAGAATGCTGCCCCTGCTGCTCTTTGCGCCCATGCCTGCAGTATGCGGACGACGCGAGGGTTGCTCAAGGAACAGCTGAGACCGCACCGCCCCGCATGCGGCCGCCGACGAACTGCCACTCGTAGGCAAAGCGCAACACCCGATACTCGTGGGCCAGCTCCGGCGGGAACGGATCGAAGGGACTGGCCAGCTTCAGGATCTCGAGCGCTGCGTTGTCGAGCTCGGGATAACCGCTCGACTGGCGGATGACCGCCTTGTCCAGGGTACCGTTGGCTGCAATTCCGACCTCGACGACGGGACTCGCCTTCACTCCGAGGGTGCGCGCCGCCGTCGGGTAATTGATTGTGCCGATGCGCTCCACTTTGCGGCGCCAGCCATCAAGGTAGGGCGCAAGCGTGGCCGCACGGGTGTCCGGGGTCACCCACAGCTCGTCTCGCTTGGGCCCTCTGAGGGTGGCGGGCCCATTTTCGTCCTCAGGTCCCGGCTGGTTGGCGTTCTGCTGCTGCAGGAGCAGTGGCTGACTCGGCGAGCTGCCCGCGTTTCCTGCCTCCGCGAGATAGTGGACCTCGGTACTCCATCCAGTCGTCGTGATGACCCGGTCCGCCCGGTTGCCTGCCATGTCGCCGCGCTTGGTGAGCGAGTCCCCGCCGGGAACACCGTCCTGGTGAGGGATGGGCACGGAGGAGGCCGGATTGCGCGGCGGCACCGACTCCTGAGTGTTGCCGGAGCCGAGCTGCGTACGCTGCGCCAGGTAGGTAGCTGAATCGTTGGCTTCCGCTTCCGGAACCTCGTCCGAGACCAGCAGTACCTGCAGTCCGGGCGCGGTTTCGTGGCCGTGGGCCGACGAATTGAATGTGAGTCCCAGGATGATGAGCCCATGCAATAGGGCGGCCAGGAACAGCATCGTCAGCAAGCGGTCCCGGACCGGTGCTTTGCCTTCACGGAGTGTCAGGGCGCGTGGTGGCATGACGCTCAGGCTCCGCTGGTGCGGGCCCGCAGGCGGCGCTCTATGGCCTGCATCAACAGGTCGCCGATATCGAGGCCGAATTGCTTATCCAACTCGCGGATCCCGGTCGGACTGGTGACATTGATCTCCGTGACAAAACCGCCGATGACATCCAGGCCGACGAACATCATTCCCTTGGCGGCCATCACGGGTCCTATCTGGCCCGCGAGCCAACGGTCGCGATCGTTCAGGGGCCGTCCCACGCCACGCGCGCCCGCGGCGAGATTGCCGCGATTGTCGTTCTCCGAAGGAATCCGGGCGAGGGCATAGGGCACGGGCTCGCCATCGATCAGCAGCACGCGCGAATCACCCGTCTGGACGATGTCCGGGATGTAGCGCTGCGTAATTGCAAAGCGGCGCCCGTAGTCTGTCAGCGTCTCGAAAACCACGTTCACGTTCTTGTCATGACGTTCCAGCACAAAGATGGACCGGCCACCCATCCCATCCAGTGGCTTGCAGACGATCTTGCCGTGCTCAGCGAGAAAGCTCTCCATGTCCTTCATATCGCGGGTAATCAGTGTGGGCGCGCAACATTGCGGAAACCAGGCCGTGTAGACCTTTTCGTTCATGTCGCGCAGCCCCTGGGGCCGGTTGACGACCAGACAGCCCTGTTCCTCGGCTCTTTCCAGGATGTAGGTGCTGTAGATGTACTCTGTGTCGAACGGCGGGTCTTTGCGCATCAAGATTGCGTCGAGTTGACCCAGTTTCTCGAGCTGAGGTTCGCCTAACGTGAACCAGTCGTTAGCGTCGGCACGAACGGTTAGCGGTCGCACGCGCCCAAACGCGACGCCATCGCGCAAGGAGAGGTCGCCCTGCTCCAAATAAGTGAGTACGAAACCGCGAGCCTGTGCAGCAAGCAGCATCGCAAGCGTGGAGTCCTTTGCATACTTGATGGCGTCGATGGGATCCATCACGACACCGAGACGAAAGTGTTCGCTCATCCTGAAGTTCCTCGGACCCGTTACCCGATTATGCTAGTTGCCACGCGAATATGTCCGCCCGCGCGAGCGTCGGCGGCCCGAAGGCGGGCGACCTTCGAAAAACGTGACGTGCATTGCATAGCGGGGGGTGTACCGATATGTTAAAACCCGCGCTGCGCTTGTCTGTAGTACCGTCACTATATGCAGCCAAGTAAAGGTAAGGAGTTGCCACACATCGTGACCGGCAGCAACACGAAGCTCCAGGGCCTCAAGGTACTGGTGATCGACGACAGCAAGACGATTCGCCGCACGGCCGAGACACTCCTCGCCAAGGAGGGGTGTGAGGTCTTTACGGCGATCGATGGCTTCGATGCACTCGCGAAAATCGCGGATCACCAGCCTGACATCGTGTTCGTCGACATCATGATGCCGCGCCTGGATGGATATCAGACGTGCTCTCTCATCAAGCACAACAAGGTCTTCCGTTCCATTCCCGTAATCATGCTGTCTTCAAAGGACGGCCTGTTCGATCGCGCCCGTGGCCGCATCGTCGGCTCCGAGCACTATCTGACGAAGCCGTTCACCAAGGACGAGCTCCTGAGCGCCATCGAGACGCATATCGGGAGATGATTGAATGCCGCTGATATTGATCGTCGACGATTCTCCTACCGAAGTGCACGTGATGCAGAAGGCGCTCGAGAAGCACGGCTATCGCACCGCCGCGGCGGCAGACGGCGCCGAAGGCGTGCGGCTCGCGCGGGAGATGAGCCCCGACCTTATTTTCATGGACATCGTCATGCCTGGCATGAACGGCTACCAGGCGACGCGCGCGCTGGCGAACGATCCCAAGACTCGCACGATTCCCATCATCATGGTGACATCGAAGGGCCAGGAGACCGACCGCATCTGGGGCCTGCGCCAGGGAGCGATCGACTACATGGTGAAGCCGGTCTCTCCGGACCAGCTCGTCGCCAAGGCCCAGGCGACGTTGTCGGCCTGAGCCATGAACGAAGCTACTCTCAAATCGCTTCGCGACCGTCCTTTTGACCTGCTGGCAGAGCTCGAGCGGCGGGGTCGCGCCGTCTCTGCCCAGGTCAGCCAGGAGGGCGCGACGGGCCGCGAATGGGTTGGTGTAGCGCTGCGCATGGCCGGGGATCTGTACCTGGTCGCACGCGAGGAGACGCGCGAGGTGTTGGGCGTGCCGACGAGCATGACGCGCGTGCCCGGCGCCAAGGCTTGGATCAAGGGACTTGCGAATGTTCGAGGACAGCTTTTGCCGATCATCGATTTGCGCCACTTCCTGGGAAGCGGCATGACGCCGCTCACCCGCAATACGCGTATCGTAGTCGTCAATCACCGTGAAATTCCTGCTGGACTGCTGGTAGACGAGGTCCTCGGCTTCCGCCGGTTTGCCGAGGGTGAGTTCTCCGGCGATGCACCACCGACAGTGGCGCGCTGTGAGCGTTACCTGGCGGGGGCCTTCCGCCGTGCCAACGAGCAATGGCCTGTCCTCAACTTGAGGGGTGTGCTCGAAAGCTCAGCGTTCTCCGAGGCTGCCGCATGACGACCGCAGTGGCAACTCCTCGAGTCGGTGGCAGTCTCACGGCCCTGCTGGCGCTGGTCGCCGTGCTGGTGCTGGGAAGTGCTGTCGCGTTCTTTGTGCTGGAGGCCAGGCCCAGCGCCGCTGCAACTGCGAGCGTACCTGCCGACGCCCTGTACGGAATCGCCGTCGACGCCGAGAGCGCGGTTGGAGGAGACGAAGCCGCGCTCAACAATTTCCAGAATCAACTGCGGCAACTCAAGGAAGACGCCGCGCGTGATGCCGGTGCGCCCTACGTGAAGGATCCGCGCTTCATACGACTCCTCACGAATGCCGCAGCAGTGCTGCAGGCTCAGAGTGCGCTGACTGACGCGAGCGGAGCCGCGCGCGAGACACGCGAGCTCGTACCCAAATTGCTCGCCGAGATGTCGACAGTTGCGAGTGGCCTGTCGGGGCCGAACCTCGAGAATGCAACGCGCGCCCTGGAGCGCTTCGAGCTACGTGCCCAGCGTCTGCAACTCGATGTCAGCGCATTGGCCGCGGGAGCTGCCAATCCGAGTCAGTCCGCGCAACGGCTTGCCGAGAGCGCCGACTATCTGGGTCAGGTCATTCAGGGCTTGATGGGTACGAGCCCCAGTCTCGGACTGCCCCGGCTGACCGGTGCCGAGGGCGAAAAGCGCCTGAAGTCGCTGGATTCTCTATACACGGATCTCAATGCAGCGGTGCGCCGGGCAGTCGCGGCGGCGCCTGCGTTGCCGGCTGCCCAGACGGCGGCTCGCGCTGTCAAGACGGACGCACGTTCATTGGCCGCCGATGCGACGTCAGCGGCTCCTGCGCCCGAGGCCGCCAAGCTGCCCAAGTGGCTCCCCCTGGCCATTGCGGCAGCCGCGCTGTTGTTCGTGCTGGTCTGCCTGGTTTCGGCGGCGCGGTTGCGCCAGACAGTCGATCATCAACGACTGGCCGTGGAAACGCAGCGGAAGGAGAACGATCGTAACCAGCAGGCCATCCTGAGACTGCTCGATGAGCTGTCGAGTCTCGCCGATGGCGATCTGACAGTGCAGGCGACGGTTACAGAAGACATCACGGGCGCCATCGCAGACTCCATCAACTACGCAGTGGATGCGCTGCGTGGCCTGGTGACCACCATCAATCAGTCGGCTATCCAGCTCGACAGTGCCACCCGGCAGACGCAGGCCCTTTCAGGACATCTCGCCAAGGCCAGCGGCGCTCAGTCGAAACAGATCGCCTCGGCTACCGAGTCGGCAGGCGGCATGGCCGCCTCGGCGGAGGAAGTCTCTGGCAATGCCGAGCGCGCCGCAGACGTTGCGCGGCACTCGGTGGAAGTGGCGCACAAGGGCGGTGATGCCGTGCGACGCACCATCGACGGCATGAACACGATTCGTGAGACCATCCAGGAGACGTCGAAGCGCATCAAGCGGCTGGGTGAGAGCTCGCAGGAGATCGGCAACATCGTTGAGCTGATCAACGATATTGCGGAGCAGACGAATATCCTTGCTCTGAATGCCTCCATTCAGGCCTCGATGGCCGGCGAGGCGGGCCGCGGGTTCGCGGTGGTGGCGGACGAAGTGCAGCGGCTCGCCGAGCGGGCGGCCAATGCGACCAAGCAGATCGAAGTGCTGGTCCGCACGATTCAGACGGACACGAACGAGGCGGTCGTCTCGATGGAGCGTAGTACCACCGACGTCGTTGGTGGAGCGTTGCTTGCCGAGAATGCGGGCGCTGCCCTGGAGGAGATCGAACAGGTGTCGAACCAGATTGCCAGCCTGGTGCAGAACATTTCCGGCAGCTCGCGCCAGCAGACGGGCGCGGCGCAGAACATTGCGCGCAACATGCAGGTCCTGAAGGAGATCAGCGCCCAGACTGCGGAATCGACCAACGCCACCTCCGCCGCGATCGCGAAACTGGCCGAACTGTCCGCCGGCTTGCGCAAGGCGGCCGCAGGCTTCCGCCTGCCCGGCACGACGTCCGAGCCGATCGGCGCCACCGGAGCGTTCAAGCGACTGGACGACACCAAGTCCACGACCACCGTGCGCCAGGGCGCGACGCATGCGTCGCGCGCGCTCGGCGGCACCTGATAACGCCATTGGTTTAATGTTTTAGGGCTTTTCATGCCGGAAGTCGCCTCCCAGACGCTGGATTTCGTCGGTCGCGAGCTGAACGTCACGCTCGCGGAGGCGCG
>JAQGOF010000227.1 GCA_028293745.1 Gammaproteobacteria bacterium
GAGCGTGTGAAGAAAGGTCTGCCGTACGAAGAGCGCAAGTAATTGCAGGTACGCGCGCTTGGCGCGCGCGTCGGGGAAAGCAGAATGCCGAAGGCAAGTGACATGAAAGGCAAGTCCGCTTTGGTTACGGGAGCCGCTTCCGGGTTGGGTCGCGCCACGGCATTCGCCCTCGGCCGCGCCGGCGCCGATGTGTGCGTGGTGGATATCAACGCCGCAGGTCTCGAGGAAACGGCTACCCAGTTGCGCGCTCTCGGCGTCCGAACGCTAGTCCACGCGACCGATCTGTCTGCACGCGACAACTGTGTTGGCGCGGTTGCTGCAGCAGTTACAGAGTTTGGGCGGCTTGACGCTTTATGCAATGTCGCCGGCATCATCGTGATGTGCAACGCGCATGAGATGCGTGCCGTCGATTACGAGAAGACGATTTCGGTCAATCTGAGCGCGCCGTTCTACTTGATGCAAGCAGCGATTCCTCACCTGCTGCAGGCCGAGGGCGCAGTAGTCAACGTAACCTCGTCCGCTGCATTTGTGGGTGAGGCCTATGCGGCCGCGTACTGTGCGACCAAAGCGGCCCTGACACACATGACCAAGGCCCTCGCCATGGAGTACGTGCACAAGCCCATTCGGTTCAATGCAGTCGCGCCCGGAGGAATGGCCACTAACATAGGTAACACTATCAGGATGCCAGAAGGTACGGACTACGCGCTGGTCAAGCGATACACAGGTCTGCGCGGCCTGGTGGAAGTCGATGATGTGGCCGAGATGATCGCGTTTCTGGCATCCGATGCGGGGCGCAGCTATCACGGCGCGTGCATCAGCATCGACCGCGGCGTGACCGCAGGCTAGCTCATATGACGGTAGTCGGTTTCATAGGCCTCGGAAGTCAGGGTGGACCGATGGCGAGGCGTATCGTCGAGTCCGGATATCCGTTGGTGTTGTGGGCGCGGCGTGCGGACAGCCTCGGGCCCTTTAAGGATACGTCGGCTCAAGCGGTTGCGAGCATCGCCGAATTGGGAGCACGTGCCGACCACGTAGGCGTGTGCGTTGTGGACGATGTCGGTCTCAGGCAAGTTTGCGGTGAGCTCATTCCGGCAATGCGTCCTGGTAGTCGTATCGCGATTCATTCCACCGTTCATCCAAACACCGTCACTGAGCTCGCCAGGCACGCCGCCGCTCGTAGAATTGCCGTTCTCGACGCCCCTGTGAGTGGGGGCGGCCCTGCAGCCGCTTCGCGGACACTGACAGTCATGATGGGTGGCGACGAGGAAGTCGTAGCGGCCGCGCGGCCGATCTTCGAAACATTCGGCGGGCTCATTGTGCGTGTGGGTGGAGTTGGCGCTGGCCAGATGGCGAAGCTCATCAACAACGCCTTGATGGCGGCACATGTTGCCATGGCTCACTATGGACTGGCGGGGGGTGCCGCGCTGGGTCTGGATCGTGCGGCACTGTGCGAGATCGTGAAGGGCAGCAGCGGTCGCAGCTACGGCTTCGAGGTTTACAGCCGATTGCCAAACCCTGCCGCGTTCGGCCACGGGGCGAAATTACTCGCCAAGGATGTGCGCCTGCTCGGTGAAATATTGGGTGCGGACCCATCGTTCGCGCCGTTTCGGGACGTTGCCGCGCCGTTTCTAGAACTTGCACAGGGGCAGTAGCAGATGGCTTTTTCGATCGATCAATTTCGGCTTGACGGGAAAGTGGCCGTTGTTACCGGCGCCGGCGGCCGAGGCAACAGCATCGGACGTGCCTACGCCCTGGGGCTCGGCAAGGCCGGCGCCTCTGTGGTGGTTGCTGACCTCAATGCGCCAGGGGCGCAGAGTGTCTGCGACGAGATACTCTCGGCCGGCGGCAAGGCAATTGCGGTGGGCGTCGACATCACCAAGCCCGACTCGGTCAAGAACATGGCGAACGCCGCTCGCGATGCATTTGGTGGCGTCGACATCCTTGTCAACAACGCAGCTCTGATGGCGGAGCTCGGCTATCTGCCCGCAGTCGACATTCCACTCGATCAGTGGAATCGCATTTTGGATGTGAACCTCACGGGCGCCCTCAACTGCGCACAGGCCATCGTTCCTCTCATGCGCCAGCGCGGTGGTGGCAAGATCGTCAATCAGGTCTCCGGCGGTGCTTTTCCCGCGATGTCCGTTTACGGTATCAGCAAGCTCGCGTTGGTCGGTCTGACCACTACGCTTGCCCGCCAACTCGGACGGGAAAAGATCAACGTCAACGCCATTGCCCCGGGGAACACGATGAGCGATGCAGGTAAGTCGCTGACTCCCGATGAGTCGCCGTTCGTCAAGTTGCTGGAGGCGACTGTTGCGATGCGTGTGCGCGGTCAGCCCGATGAATTGGTCGGCACGCTGCTCTTGTTGTGCTCATCCGCGGGCGATTGGATTACGGGCCAAGTGATGCACGTGGACGGCGGCTGGGTTCTGCGTCCGTGATCTCGAGATCAGCGCTCTGATTTGCGCCTTGCATCGGCCGTCTCGCGCAGCCGCGAGAGTACGATCTGCCGGTAACGTTCAGCTTCAAACTGCGCCAGCTCCTCGTCCTGCTTGAGGATGGCCTCCAATATCCGTCGCCGGGCTCCTTTCCATGCGTCGAAGCCTTCCTTGCCGGGAAAGAGCGGTGGGGCGTCGGAATGCACATAGAGGCGTTGTGTGACGCGGCAGACCAGCTCGACCAGCGGCCGTGCCACCATCTTCAGAAGCAGATCCCGCAGGTCGGTTTCGAACGCGACGCGCTGCTCGGTCGACTCACAATGATCAACGCGCTCGAGCAGTCCCCGAGCGACCTGACGCAGACTCTCGTCCGTGCAGAGCGCAGCGGCTGGAACGATCTCACAATCGAGGAGCGACAGCATTCGGTGAGATTCGCGGTTCGAGAATCCGTGCACGCGCAGATAGGCCGCGAACGCACGTTCCAGCGCCGCCTCATCCGGTCGTGTGCCGTAGTAGCCGCCGCCCGGTCCGCGCCTTACAGCGAGAAGCCCCTCGTGTTCGAGAATGCGCGCCGCCTGCTGGACCGTAACGATACCGACGCCGAGCAGCTCAGCGACTTCGTTGAGAGAGCCGACCTGAGTGCCAGGCTCCCGCGCCAGAATCACATCACGCAGTTTCGCGGCGGCCGCCTGCACGAGTTGGCGTCTTGGAATTTTTGTCACGCCTTTGGCAGCCATCGGTACACAAGGGTATCAGTCACCAACACGACCGTCCTCGTGGAGGGTCGCTGCTGAGGATTAGTTTGGGGTTCCTATGGAAAATACGACAGCACTGTCGAAATTTCAACAGAGATGTCGTAAAGTGAAGCCCGCCATGCCCATTCCCGAAACAATCACCCCGCGAGCCGCCGAGCCGATCATTCAGCGGCGCTTCAAATGCTTTGACGACACCCATCAGGAAATGATCGAAACGGCCGTCCGCCTGATCTCCGAGAAAGGGGTGGATTCGCTGTCGATATCGGCAGTCGCGCGGGCCTTGGGTATGAATCGCACCACGGTGTACTACCATTTCGACAGCCGTGAAGCGTTGCTCAAGGCTGTCAAAGACTGGTCTTCAGCACAGTTGGCGAAAGCTATCAAGCTCCACACCCCGCAGCACGAGCGTATCGACTACATCACGCGCTTCGTGTTGGAGAACCCGGAACTGATCAAGCTGTGGATTGAAGAGTTCGTATCCACCGGCGACATTCGAAACTGCTATCCGTATTGGGATGCGCTGGTCGAAGGAATCAGTACTAACCTGGCTGGCGGGGATGCGAATGAAACGGTGGATGCAGAGGTCCTCTGCGTCATGCTCCTGACCAGTACGATCATCGGCCCGCGGGTTTTCAGAAACCGTGTTTCTCCAGGCGAAGATACCGACGCCGTGGTGCAGCGCTTCAGAAAGGAGCAGCAGCGCTGGCTCAAACAACTCGGTCTCCTGAGAGCTTAATTTGGAGGGCTACAAGATGGCTGCCATTCAAGACTCGGACAATCGTGCAATACCAACCCACGTGCCCGCGGAGCTGGTGCTGCCGATCGGTCTCACGGAAGGCCCGGAATTTCTCGCGGCGCCCCATGCGTTCATGGCCAGCCTGCATGACACACACCCACCGATCTTCTACAGCACCAGTCAGCACGCGACCAACGCCTGGATGCTGACCAAGTATGACGATGTCTGCTTCGTCTTGACGCATCCAAAGATCTTCACCACGCAGGGCGCCACGCCTTTCCCCCGCGACCCGAAGAACTACTTTTACATGATTCCTCTCGAGATCGACCCGCCGGAGCACCGCAAGTACCGCGGCATGATCGATCCGATGCTGACCCGAAACGCCATGGCGGCCTTGGAGGGCTCCATCCGTGAATTGGCGAGCCGCTTGATCGACAACTTCATCGAAAAGGGTGGATGCGAGTTCACGACCGACTTCGGCCGACCGTTGCCGGTGTCCGTATTCCTGGGCCTGATGGGGCTCCCGCAGCAGATGCGCGATACCTTCGTCGGTTGGGCGGTTGGTTTGCTACACGCGCAGGATCGGAAGATTGCGGAGAGCTGCATGCGCGAGACCGTCGCTTATCTGCACACGGTGATCGAAGAAAAGACGCGGACGCCCGACGAGGGGCTCTTGAGCGCCATCGTGCATGGCAAGCCGGAGGGTGAGCCATTGACCGCGCAGGAGATCTTTGGGTTCACGTTCTTCCTGTTCATCGCCGGCCTGGATACCGTGTTCGCGACGCTCAACAATGTCTTCCTATGGCTGGCGCACAATCCCGATCGTCGCCAGGCGATCCTCGCAAACCCGGACAACATCGATCGAACCGTCGACGAGTTGCTGAGGGTCTATTCCGTGACCTTCTCGGGCCGCACGCTCACTCAAGACTATGAGATGCGCGGGGTGAAGTTGAAGAAGGGTGACAAAGTGACCTGCATCCTGCCAGCCGCCAACTACGATCCGGTAGCGTTTGAAAACCCCAGGGAAGTGAACTTCCATCGTCCGCGCAAGCCTGTGCTCGCTTTCGGCGGCGGTGTGCACAGCTGCATGGGCGCACATCTTGCTCGCCTGGAAATGAAGATCTCGATCACCGAGTTCCTGCGACGCATCCCCGACTTCCAGCTCAAGCAAGGCGCCAGGATCGAATACTGGCCCGGGGGTGTTGTGGGTCCAAAGACTCTACCGCTGAGCTGGTAGCCTCGAGACCCGGCCGAGGTTTCCGGGCGCTCTGACACAAACACGGGGGCAGCCGCATGATTGGTGATGATCCGTTGGACCTGGGTGGCCAGATCGCATTCGTAACGGGTGCAGGGCAGGGTGCCGGGCGCGCCATCGCGTTGGCTCTGGCTCGCCACAATGCGGGTGGTGTTGCTGTCAATGACTACTATCCCGAGCGGGCTGCAACCGTGACGGAGGAGATCAAGGCGCTCGGTGTGCCAGCGCTTGCAGTTCCAGCTGACGTCGGCGATCACACCGCCGTGACCGCGGCAATCAAAGCTGCTACTGACACATTGGGTCCCGTCACCATCCTCGTGAACAATGCAGGCAACGCGGGCCCCACATCCGCGATCGGCAATGGACCTCTGTTTTGGGAGGCGCCCCCCGATGATTGGGACCGCTATTTTCGTACCAACCTGCAAGGTGTCATGAACTGCTGTCACGCGGCTCTCCCAGGAATGGTGGCGCAACGTAAGGGAAGGGTCGTGACCGTCGTGTCAGATGCGGGACGAATGGG
Source organism: Gammaproteobacteria bacterium (assembly GCA_028293745.1). Lineage (GTDB taxonomy): Bacteria > Pseudomonadota > Gammaproteobacteria > Steroidobacterales > Steroidobacteraceae > 13-2-20CM-66-19. The sequence continues at coordinate 5,705 of JAQGOF010000227.1, forward strand.
CGGTGCAAGAATAGCCGCGTACTCAGCCGCAAAGGCAGGTGCTGCAGGGTTTGTACGCGCTCTCGCGCGCGAGGCAGGTCGATTCAACATCACCTGCAATGCGGTTTCCCTCTCCACCCTCGAGCCGCCCCTTGGCGAGGTCGAAAAGGCAAAATTCATCGCCAGCGAGCAAGCGAAGGCCATTACTTCGGGTTACGTGATTCGACGACTCGGCAAGCCGGAAGATGTAGCCGGTATGACTCTGTTCCTCTGCTCCGAGGCGGCCTCCTGGATTACAGGACAAACCTACCCGGTGAATGGCGGTTATAGCTTCGCTCTTTAGACCTCTTTCCCTAATCGCTCCGACCGGCGATCTGCAGCTTCGCTTCGACGACGCCTGTGGTGGAGCAGGCATCGTCGAAGCGGACGGCACTGATGACGACCTGTTCCCGTTTCACCTCTTCCCGTAAGCGGTGAAAACGTAATCTTTTGCCGTCACAATCGTATGGCACCCGTACCCGCAATTGGTCCCGCTCCCCTTGGGCGTGAACGTGTCGGATGCGGGGACATAGTCAAACTCGGCGTATCCCCACCCGCCGGTGTCCGGAAATCTCTTGCTATCCTTCACCATGAAATCAACGTCGTGCAGGGTGTCCGGCACCGTGGTCGGAGCGGGAGCCTCCGTACTCTTTTTCGCGTTCCAATGGATCTTTGTCATCTTGGCGCCGTCGGGGAAATGCTTGCCGTTGCCGGGAACGCCTGCCCGGTAGGCGCTGATCATCGCGGGATTGCCGAGGATCACTTCAATCGTGTCTCCAGTCTGACTGACGGCGACAGTCTGCCAGTCTTCGTATCCCTTGAACTCAGAGAACGCGAGCCCATTCGGCACTTTCAAAGTGTACTTGTCCTGCGCGGACATGGCCCTGCCGCCCACCAGGACGGCGAGCACAACCGCAATGATCACTATCAGCCAGGATGAAACTCTCGTCATGGCTCATTCCTCCGCTGTGATTTGTAAGTCAAGATACTGTCACAATCAACTACACCTAGGTATCAGTGGCGCGGATCGCAGCATCCATTGCCAACACACGCTCGGCGTCCGCAAGGTGCAGGCGCTCGACCATCACCCCGTCGAGGCTCAAGACACCTTTCTGCGCATTCTCGGGATTGCCGAACGCCGCTTTGACGCGTTCAGCCCAGGCGACCGTTGCAGCGTCCGGCGCGAACACCGAGTTACAGATCTCGATCTGGCGCGGATGGATCAACGTTTTGCCGTCGAATCCGTACTCGAGTCCTTGACGGCATTGTGCTTCGAATCCGGTCTCATCATCGAATGCGTTGTACACGCCATCGAGGACGCTGAGGCCATGCGCTCGTGCCGCAGCCACGGTGAGGCCGAGCATTGCCGTAAGGGGTGCGCGACGGACGTCGAGCTGCATACGCAGCTCCTTCGCAAGGTCGTTGGTGCCCATGACAAAACACGTGAGTCGCGAAGATCGCGCTGCGCCCGCGATCTCCTCCAGACGGAATACAGCGAGGGCGGTCTCGATCATCGCCCAGAGTTGCATTGAGGCAGGTGCAGCGCTCAACGCGCTGTCGTATTCAAGGATGTCACGTCCCGTACGGACCTTTGGAACGAGGACAGCGTCAGCGGTGCTCTGGCTCACAGCGCTTAGATCGGCAGGGCCCCACTCCGTGTCCAACGCATTGACGCGGATGATGACCTCTCGATGGCCGAACCCGCCATCTCGAACGGCCGCCAAGGCCGCCTCGCGCGCGCTGGGCTTTGAGTCTGGTGCTACAGCATCTTCAAGGTCGAGGATCACGGCGTCGCAGGCGATTTTGCGGGCCTTCTCCACGGCTCGGGCGTTGGATGCGGGTACGTACAGGACGCTGCGACGGGGGCGAGTCATCGGGTTCGTCGGCCAGAGACTGCGGGCGCTGGGAGTCTGAAATCGCGGAGCATCCGGGCAGACAGGTTCAGTGAATGGGCGCGTCCAGCTTTTTTCATGAGCCGGATACCTTGTGGGTGCGGCGGGGCACTGTCAAGCGCGTGGCCGAGGTGCCGAAGGATGCACGTCCCCATTTACCGGGGCGCCACCATCAGGCCTGCAGGAACTCCAGCAGCGCCTGGGTCACGTATTCTGGCTGCTCGACCGTCGAGGCATGTCCGGATTCCGGCACCGTGACGAGACGTGCCCCTGCGATGCCGTTCGCGATCTCAGCAGCCCGGTCTGGTGGCGTGAGCTCATCACTGTCCCCCACGAGCACCAACGTGGGACAGCGTATTGCGCTGAGCCCAGGTCGTGAATCGGGGCGGCCAATGTTCGCCAGCTGCTGACGCACGAATCCTTCGATCCCGACCTCTGCGCTCATCTGATATAGGACCTGGCGCACTCGCTCATCACTGCGGTGCCTGGGATGCACCAGGCGGGGAAACAGGGCGTCCAGGGCTTCAGAAAGCCGCCCGCTTACGGCGAGTGCAATCTGCGCACGACGCGCCTCGCTCTGCTCGGGAGTATCCGGGCGTGCGCTGGTATCGAGCAGCGCGAGCTTCGCAACGCGTTCCGGCGACTGCCGCATGATCTCGAACGAGAGATAGCCGCCCATCGACAGACCGATCAGTGCGAATCGTGGCGGCGCCGAAGCGAGAATGCGTCGCGCAATGGCGCTCATGCTGTCATCACGCGTGTGATCCGCGATTGTCACAGGCCCCAGGCGCCACAGCTGCGGCACTTGGTCCGCGTAGAGTCGCGGTGAGCACAACAGGCCCGGAATCAACAAAATAGGGATTGGCTCGGTCATACCTTGCAGCACCGTCAGTGCGAGACCTTCGCCAGGTACGAGCGTGTGTTCTCGCCGAATGAGGGAAGGGCGCTGATAGACCGCCGGTTAACTGTTGGAAATGGGTTCCCGACGGCGGCACTCCAGGCTCTCAGACTGAGCTCCAACGCCGACGGATCCTGATCACGCGCAAGGCAGAGGCTGCGCGCGATCACGCGACTCATCGCCAGTCCGAACCGACCACCCTGCCGCGACCTCCAGGCCTCCCATGCCACCAGGGCGGCCAACATACCGGTGAGTGGATCGGCGATGGCGTCGCCGACAAAGCCGGGCCGGCCACTGGCGGCACGAAGGGCAGCGCTGAGACCGCCCGAGACGCCACAATCGTCACCAAATCCGACCCAATTGGCCGCTTCACCCAGAGCGCCGTGGCCAGTAATCGTTAGCCAGACGAGCCCCGGCGTTCTGCGGACGATCTGAGCGGCATTGATGCCAAGCTGCGCGAGCGCGCGAGGTCGCGCAGCTTCGATAACGATGTCCGCCGCGGCAATCAGCGATAACAGCGCTCGTCGGTCGTTGGCGTCACCGAAATCGAGAACCACGCTCGCCTTGCCTTGATTGAGCAGCGCATAAAACGTGTTATTTCCCTCACGCATCGCATCCGGCCGCGTGCGGCTTTCAACTTTCACGACATCAGCACCCGCGAGCCATAGGAGGTGTGCTGCAAGGGGTCCTGCCCACAATGCGGAAAGATCAACGACGCGGGGCGTATGACGCGGCACGGAAGCGGCTGCAGCGGGACCGGTTACGAGTTCAACGCAGGCGTCCACGGGGGAGCCTGACGTTTCGTGCTCGGCGGCAATGGCTAAACCCATTGAGCGTCCGCGCATGACCAGCGCCGCAGCATCACTTCGTGCAATCCGGGCAGCGATGGCCTCACGATCGTCCGCGTCCAGATCGTTAGTCTCGAACAGCGCTGGCAGCAACTCGCGGTCGGCAGGGCGGGCAAGGTTGAGTGCGATAGTGCCATCTGCCGCATCGAACAGCTGGCAGCCACCGCCTGCCGACACTCGCCCCGGTATCGCCATGCTACCTAACATGGCCCGCTCGCATAAGAGCGTCGCGCCCTCAAGTTTGGCGATGGCCTGCGAGCCCGTTGCGGTGGCCAGCCTGGCTATTGTTTCATCAGCGCAGCCGGCAAGCGGGAAACCGATCGCAGACATGCGGGTCAGCTTTGAAACAGCTTGCGAAGTTCACGCCGCAGCAGCTTGCCCATTTCGTTGTAGGGCAGAGCCTCCAGCACTGCGATTCGTTCGGGAACCCGGGACGAACGCAGGCGATTGCGAATCAGCGTGCGCAACTCGTCTTCACTCGGGGGTGGAAGGTTCGGCTTGGTGACCACTGCGATCCCGACTGCTTCCCCCCATTCGGTGGAGGGAACTGCCACGGCTGCGGCATCGGCGATGACGGGGTGCGACAGGAGCACGTCCTCGATTTCACCCGGGGAAATATTCTCGCCGCCGCGCACGATTACATCGTCGGCCCGTCCTGCAAGGAACAGGAAGCCTTCCGCGTCGATCCAGCCGGCGTCCCGTGTGGGAAACCATCCCTTCGCGTCGAGCGCGCTGCGCTCGCGATATTCACCCGATACCTGATCCCCGCGTACATAGATTTCGCCGCGCTCGCCCAGCGGGAGTGGCTTCCCATCTTCGTCCCGAATTTCGATCTGGACAGTTGGCAGCGGACGACCCACTGAGCCGAGGCGGGCGCGAACCGCGGGATCGCTCGAGGCATGCGCGACGCGGTGCTCCTCCGGGCCCAGCAGCGCAATGGTCGAGCTGGTCTCAGTGAGGCCATAGGCGTTGGTGAAGTCGGTGTCAGGAAAGAGCTTCAACGCACGTTCGATGAGTTCAGTCGGCATCCGGCCGCCACCGTAAGAGATGGCCCGCAGGGCGGGCGGATGGGCTGACACGCCAGCATCCATGCGCGCGATGACCCGCGACAGCATTGTTGGTACGAGGAACGCGTTGGTGGCGCGCTCGGAAGCGGCGAGCGCAAGCCAGTCGTCGGGATCGAAGGCCGGCAACAACAGAATCCGACGCAGTGCATATATGGAGGTCAGCAGCGCCGCGATTCCGGCGATGTGATAGGGCGGTACGCTGACCAGTGCCGCTTCCTGTGGGGATGCAGAGCCGAACTCGACTGTGCCCAACACGTACGAGACCAGGTTTGCATGGCGCAACAGAGCAGCTTTGGGTGCTGCTGTGGTGCCACTGGTGAAGAGTTGGACCGCAATGCCGTCGCCCGGATCGTCCGTGGGGATCGCGGCGTCGGCCATGCTCTCGGCTTCGGCTACGAAGGCAGCGCGGCTACGGACAATATGGCGACCCTCAGGGCTCAACTGCCGGATCCGGTCTGTATCGGCGATGATGTAAGCTGGCGCGATGCGGCTCAGCAGAGCACCGAGATCGGTGTTGGAAAGTCGATAGTTGAGTGGCACATAGGGAACACCGGCCATCGCGGCCGCAAACAGCGCTATTGCGGCCGCCTCACTGCTCTCATCCAGCAGGGCGACATACGAACAGGTGCTTTTCGAGATGTTGAGTGCTGCTCCTCGCGCTGCTCGCAGCAGCGCCCCGTAGGACCAGCGCCTCGTGTCGCAGACGAGGCCAATCCGCTCGGACTCGGTATCGGCCGCCATCTGCAGAATGAGCGAGATGTTCATCCAGGCGCCCTCAGTCGGAGGCGGGTAGCGGCTTGGCGTCCTTGAGCTGCAATGGAACCCCGCCAATGGAGAGCGAGCCTTGCCCCGGCTTCACACATAACAATTCGAGGGTGCCGGCAGTGTCGACGTAGCGCTTGCCGATCTGGGTGCCCTGCGCAAAACCGGGCTTGATGCTCCCGGGCTCAGCCGGGCGTTCCTCCACCATCGGTGCCCCACCGCACTCCACGACCGCGCCGCTGCCGCGAATCACCATGACTTCGGTGCCGCACACCGTGCTCTTGAGCTTCGTTCCCGGTTTCATGACTTACTGCCCCCCACCGGCTCAGGCGATTGCCCCCGCGGCTTTCAACTTCTCGATACGGTCCCACTCCAGGCCGAGCTCCATCAGGAAAGTCTCAGTATGCTCCGCCGCTTGCGGAGCGCGCGTCGTTTGGACCGGCGTGTGATTGAACTGTACGGGGCCGCGAACGAGCTTGAGCGGGCGACCGCCATCGGCCGCTTCCACCTCGAAGAGCATGTCGTTCGCGAGTGCCTGCTCGTCACCGGCGAGATCCAGCAGACTCTGGATCGGCGCCCACTGGCCTTTCAGCGTCTTCAGGTGCTGGCGCCAATAGGCAAAGGGCTGGTTGGCGAACGCTGCCACCATGAGCTCGCTGGCCTCTTTCCAGTTACGCATAAGTGATGGTGCATCAGCGAAGCGCGGATCGTCGGCAGCTTCCGCAATACCAAGATGCGCGAAGGTGTCGCGGATGTACGGACCCGGTGTGAGGATGCACAGGTTGATCGTGCCGCCATCGGAGGTTCTGAAATTTCCGCTGAAGGGATTTCCCGGATTGCCGCCCGAGGTAGGCATACGGTTGCGGATCACGGTGCCGCTCTCTATGAACTGATCGACGGCCGTTCCGGCGGCCCACCAGGCCGTGCTGAGCAGAGATACGTCGAGCTCAACCGCTTCGCCGGTCCGGGCGCGATGAAATAGTGCAGCCGCAATACCGCCGGCGATGTTCATGCCGCCGATAGAGTCGCCAAACGCGGCTATGCCCTGTGTGAGGGGTCCTGGCAGCTCCTGCGGGGACATGGAATAGCCGACGCCGCTGCGCGACCAGAAGGCAGTGCCGTCGAACCCGCCGACATCCCGCTCGGGTCCTTTGTCGCCGTAGGCGCTACCGCGCGCGTAGATGATGTTTGGGTTGGCAGCGCGAATGTGCTCGACGTCGAACTTCAGCTTCTGGCGTTGAGCGGGCAGATAGTTGGTGAGAAAGACGTCAGCGGTTTTTGCAATCTCGTATATCAACTCGACGCCTCCGGGGGTGGAGAAGTCGATGCCAACACTGCGCTTGCCGCGATTCGGGTGCTCCATCAGCGTATTGCGCATCGGATTGAGCTTCATGCCGCCCAGATTGATGAAGCCTCGCTGCGCATCCCCGCGCACAGGGTGCTCGACCTTGATGACGTCCGCGCCCCAGTCGGCCAGAATCGCGCCGGCCGCGGGGACGAACGTGAATTGTGCCACCTCGAGGACTCTTATGCCCTTCATTACCTGCGTCATACGAACCCCCTTCGTTTCGCCCCGCCCTGGCACGGTACCTATGGGTAGGCCAAAATACTAAACTAGCTTAGTATTTCGTGCTTGGGTAGATGCCGTCGTGGCTGGCGTTTGGAAAGTAGGGGGAGGGCCGTATGAAGATCGATGCTTCGCTTGCCGCCGTGGTGACCGGTGGCGCTTCCGGGCTTGGGTTGGCCACCGTGAAGGCCCTGCGGGCCGGGGGTGCGGCGGTCGCCATCTTTGACCTCAATGAGGAGACCGGCAACAAGGTAGCGGCCGAAACCGGGGCCATTTTCTGCCAGTGCGATGTACTCTCAGACGAGAGCGTAGACCAGGCCTTCGCCAAAGCACGCGCGGCACAGGGCCAGGAGCGCGCGCTGGTGTGCTGCGCCGGCGGCGGCAACGCGATTCCGACGGCTCGGCGCGACAAGGCTACGGGCGAGATCCGAATCTTCCCTTCCGACCAGTTCGAGTGGGTTCTGCGCCTCAATACGGTCGGCACATTCCGCTGCATCACGCGCTCTGCCGCTGGCATGATGACGCTGGAACCGATCGACGCAGAGCGTGGGGTGCTGGTGAATACCGCTTCCGCCGCTGCCAGCGAAGGACAAATGGGGCAGGCTGCGTATTCAGCGGCGAAGGCGGCCATTGTAGGAATGACGCTGACCATCGCTCGCGATCTCTCGCGTGAGGGTATCCGCGTCATGACCATACAACCGGGTGTCTTCTTGACTCCTGCGTTTTCTCGCGCGCCTCCGCAGATGCTCCAGGCGCTGAACGCGATGGTGCCATTCCCACAGCGGATGGGCCATGCGGAAGAATATGCCAGTCTCGCACTTGAAATAATCCGCAACGGATATCTCAACGGCGAAACCATCCGGTTGGACGGCGCTATCCGGATGCAACCGCGCTGATACACGCTAACCGTGTGCTGCGTCACAGCCTTGGGGTTGACATCGCCATGCAGTAGAAACTAAGCTTCCTTAGTAGTTTGGGGGACGCAGGCATGACTGCCTGCGCCCCCTTTTCTTTTTTAAGGAGACCCCGTGAAGAAGTCCTGGTTGGTTATTGTGATGTGCGCTTTCGTCCTGCCTGCGGCCGCGCAGGGACCTTCCGAAGCCGCATCGGCCTCGGTTGCGGAAAAGGGAAAAATGCTGATTGCTGCTAACGGCGCGCGCTTGGGTGCTGTCTACCGCGTCGGCCCCGACGGCGCCGCACAACTCATCATCGATGGAAAGATGGTCACCGTTCCTGCGAATACGCTGTCGTCGGTCGAAGGCAAGCTGACGACCAGTCTGACCAAGAGCCAGGTGTTGGCGCTTCATTGACCCTCGGGCGATCGACCGGCAGGTCAAACGGCTTGCCGCGTCGATGTTTGCTTGTCAACAAAGGTGAATACCGCGTCATTGAACGCATCGTTGGCATCCCCGGCTACCATATGATGCGCGTCGGAGATGTCAACGAACTCGGCATGGGGAACCATTTCGCGAAACTCCCGCACACCCGCCTCGCTGACGATCCGACTACGGCCGCCACGGATGAGAAGAGTAGGAAGCTGGAGCGCGCGCGCTGCGGTCTCCAAGGGATTCGGTCCCCCGATTTTCGATTCCGCATCACGGCCCATGTGCAGCATGGCCGGATCCCAGTGCCAATAGTAGCGGCCATCGCGTAATCGCAGATTGCGTTTCAGCCCGCTCGTATCTTTGGGTCGCTGGCGGTGAGGTAGATATGCGGACACAGCGTCTGCTGCTTCTTCTACGGAGCCGAATCCATTGGGCGCGCTGTCCATGAAAGCGGATACTTCCTTTGCTCCGCTCATCTCCACGCGAGGTGTGATGTCCACGAGCACCAACGCGCGCATGGGTGGCGACTGTGCGGCGGCGATCAACAAACCTACGATTCCACCGAGTGAAGCGCCCACGATAATCGGCTCACCGCCCATGTAGTCGATGGCTTGCCGCACGTCGGCAGCGAAGGAGTCGAGCGTGTATTTTCCATCAGGCGACCAGTCGCTGTCGCCATGACCCCTGAGATCGAGCGAAATGGCTCGATAACCGCGCTGCGCCGCTTGTTTCAGAGCGGTGCCCCAACTCTGCCGCGTCTGTCCGCTGCCGTGCAGGAACAGGAGCGTGGGGGCGTTCGCCGGACCTACAACATCCGCTACTAGTTGGAGGCCTGATCCCGGGATGGTCAGTCGTGCAACATCTTCCATTCTACCGTTTACTCAGATTGGGGACGATGATCACGGTCATAGGGATCGGAACGTCCTGGGCCCTCGATCATTCACCAAAGAGGATGGGTGACTCCTCAATAAACATTCCGCACTGTTCAATAAAGGTGATCGGTTTGTGTCGCGCGCTGCGCTTCAGCCACGAGCCCTTGACGCAGCAAATGAAGTCGCAGTGCCTTATGATCCGCTCGTGGAGCAAGCCGTTCTCAAGCAGGCGAAGGATCTTCTGATCGATCCGGCCCGGGGATGGTCGGGCGCGAGTGATTCCTGGCAGCCGTTGGGCTTCGTTGATCTGCGCGCGTGCCCGGACAATGTAAGGTTTGAGGCCTTACCGCCTTTCCCCGTGATCGGATTGGGAGATCCGGCCCATCCGCTGGCAAGGGCACTCGATGCCATCGTCGAACCGCCGGCTTCTGTCGATGCGTTGATTCGGCAAACCAGGCGAGCGCCCCGTGCCGCGGCCGTCGCGATTCAGCTGCTTCGCAGCTTGGAGGGCCTGCCATGTGAGCGAGCGCTCCTACTTGAATCCTTCTGCTACGGGCTCCTCCAAGGCAGTGCCGAACACGAAGCGTGGCTGGCTTCGCGCGTTGCTCCGGAGCCCCCTGCGCCTGCGGGAAGGCTCGTTGTCGAGCGACGCGATTCGGTGCTACACATGCTGCTCGACCGACCGCAGGCACGAAACGCGATCGATCGCTCACTGCGCGACCAGCTTGTTGAAGCGTTTACCCTCGCAGGGCTCGACAGTGAGGTGCGCTCGATGCAACTGCGGGCCGTCGGAACGGCCTTCAGCATTGGTGGCGATCTTGACGAGTTTGGTACGACCCGTGATCCGGCAACCGCGCATCTGATTCGCAGCCGCACGCTGCCCGCTCTGGCGTTGGCTGGCCGCGCCGGGATCCTCGATGTACACGTGCAGGGTGCGTGTGTTGGTGCGGGGCTGGAGATCGCCGCATTCGCAGGTCGGCTGACAGCCACGTCCGATGCCTGGTTCCAGCTTCCCGAGCTGGCCATGGGCCTGATTCCGGGGGCCGGCGGGTGCGTGTCGGTGCCAGGCCGGATCGGGCGACAACGGGCGGGACTCATGATCCTCTCCGGCAGGCGCATCAATGCTACGACCGCGTTGCGCTGGGGCTTGATCGACGCGATCGAGGCCTCGCCGCCTGGTGGCGGCCACTAGAGATACATGTCGATATCCACATTGGCATTTCTTTGGTCCATCACGATTTCCCGGCGCACGATCTTGAAACTGCGTGACGATCTGCGCAGCCGATCGTAGCGTTCCGCGCTGAATACGGTGCTTTGAGCTTCCCCGGCCTTGACCACCGTGAGCAATACGTAGCTGAGCACGTTGTACTCGTCCCGATCACAAGGACAGACAATCACATTGGCAATGAACCGCCGGGTCTGTGTGGCGCACGGTTGTTGTGCACCAGGCGGTTCGCATCTGTCGTGCAGCCGCTTGAGCCTGGCGCCAATGGCCCGACGATCATCGTGAAAGTATTCGAGTCCGGCGGGGGTATCGATGCCAATCTCGCGAGCAAACCCCGCTGGCATGCGGAAGACCACATCGTTTGCCAGCAACGCAGTCCATTCATCGAAGCGCCGGTGATCCAGGAGCAAGGCTTCGCGGAACAGGAAGTGCTGGATATCGTGGTAGACACCCGCGGTGACGGCAAGAGACAGATCGGCGTTCGGAAAAGCAGCTGTCGTGCTATTGGTAGCCATTGTCCAGTTCCCCCATACAACTGTTGGACTTGACTCGAGTGGTTTACATCGAAGCTTTCGTCTGAGAGTCCTTACATCTAGCGCAATAACTGCCCGCCGTCGACGGGTATAATGGCTCCCGTGACGCCTGCGCGAAACCTGCCTTTGCACAAAAAGTGAGCGCATCGCAGCGGCAAATACCATCGTAGCTTATGAACAGCGCTGTTGCACAACAGACGAGATATGCCTCACGTCTGGCCCCCATCTGCAGTCTACCGCCGGTCGCCGAACACCCCCATGATTTTTGGTGCCTCGCGCACGGCCGCCAGCGTTTGACAATATGAGTCCGTAGAACCGGTCGCGAGCCTGGGCACGGTCCAGTAAAGTGGGGGATTGAGCACCAGAGGGTCGGCCCGTGTCGGCAGAATCGAAATTCGTACAGCAGCTGTTCCTGTCGCTCGACACACGCGTCACTTGCCCCAAATGCACGGCAAAATTCAGCCTGCAGGAGGGATTCGCGCAGCAGTCGCTCGAGAGACTGGAGCAGTCCACGCAAGGAGCCCTGGAAGCGGTCCGGGAAAGCGAGCGGGCCGAGGCGCGCAAGCATGCGCAGCAAATCGCCGCTCAACGGGACAAGACCCTCCGCGATGAGAACGCGCAGCTGCAGCAACTGCTGAAGGAGCAGGCGCAAGGGCATTCCCAGGCCCTCAATGAGGTTCGGGGGCTGACCGAGCAGGCCATGGCGCCACAGCTCGCGGCACTGCGGGCCCAGCTTGCCGAGAGCCGCTCGAGGATCGATACCCTTACGCTGCGCGAAGCCGACCTCGCGGCGCGCGAGCAAGGCCTCGAGGCCCGCATCAACCAGGAAGCGCAGTCCAGGGCTCAGGCATTGTTTACAGCCGATCGCCAGTCGCTCGAGCAGCAACTCGCACAGAAGAGCCAGGTGATCTCGGAGCTGCGCTCGGCGGAGCTCGCGCTGCGGACGCAGAAATCGGTGTTGGAAGATCGGACCGCGGCGCTGGAGATCGAAGTGGCCCGCAAGCTCGATGCCGGGCGCCTCGAGATCGAGACGCGGGTTCGCAGCCAGGAGCGCGAGCGAGCTGAGCTCGACAAGGCCGATCTGCAGAAGCGCCTGGATGATGTCAACAGCCAGCTGGTCGAAGCGCAGCGCAAGAGTCAGCAGGGCTCTCAACAGCTGCAAGGGGAGGTGCTGGAACTGACACTCGAGGCGGCACTCGAACGGGCCTTCCCCCTTGATACGATTGAAGAGGTCAAAAAGGGTGCACGCGGCGGTGATGTCATACAACGTGTCATGACACGCAGCGGCCAGAGCGCCGGCATCCTCCTGTGGGAAGCCAAGCGCGCCCGGGACTGGAGCGCGCAGTGGGTCACCAAGCTCAAGGAGGACATGCGCGGGTGCGGCGCCGATGTGGGAGTGCTGGTCATTACCGGAACGGCGCTCCCCAAGGATTGGGATGAAGCGCAGCTGTTCGGCCTGCATGAGGAGGTCTGGATAACCTCGTGGACGACGGCCCTGCAGCTGGCAGCGGTTCTGCGCGCAGGACTCCTCGATCTGCACAAACAGCGGCTGGTCTCCGCGGGAAAGGGCGAAAAAATGGAGGCCGTGTATGACTACCTGACCTCATCGCAATTCGCGCACAAGCTCAAGGCCGTCTACGGATCCTTTTACCGCATGCGCCAGGAGCTCGAAGCGGAGAAGAGCCAGACCCTGCAGCGCTGGGCGCGACGCGAGAAGCAACTGCAGAGCGGGATCGCGGAGCTCGTGGGAGTTGCGGGGGACATCCAGGGCCTTGCCCAACAGGACCTGCCGCTGTTGGAGATGGGGGAGACGGCGGAGCCGGAGCGCGCGGCCGCCCAGGATGGCGACACTCCACAGCTCGGGCTCAAAATCGGCGACAGGTGATCAGTCGCGCTCGTGTGACCGGATGAATTTCTGCACGCGCATACCGTGCCAGACGTCCCCAACGTACACGGCGCCGTCTTTGCCAACAGCAACATCATGGCCCCAGTAGATCTGGCCGTCGTAGTTGCCGAAACGGCTCCACGTGGCGAGAACTTTGCCGGATAGATCGAGCTCGAGAAGCTGCTCGCGTCCCTGCCCGGGCTGGTCTGCCCGTGCGTCGCCGCCGTCTACCACGTAGAGCAGATTGTCCGGGCCCATGGCCAGGCCCCACGGCCTGCCCAATTCATCCGAATTCCAGCTCTTCAGGAATTTGCCGTTCGCATCGAATACCTGGATGCGGGAATTACCGCGGTCCGCGACATAGACCAGTCCGTGCGCATCCACGACAACGCTGTGGGGCGTATCGAATTCACCTGGCCCGGAGCCCTTGCGGCCCCAGTCGAGCAGAAACTGACCCTGCGCAGAGAATTTCGCTATCCGGCTGTTGCCGTAGCCGTCGCTGACAAAAATGCTGCCGTCGGATGCGAAGGCGATGTCAGTCGGTCTGTTGAAGTGGGTGGCATCGACACCTGCGCTGCGCTCGGTGCCCAGCGTGAGGAGCAGTTCGCCAGCATGGGAAAACTTGAATACCTGTTGTAACGCCGTATCGGTCACCCACACGTTATCGTGAGGGTCTACGCGCAGACCGTGAGGCGCCACAAAACGATTACTTCCCCACGAGAACTGGAGTTTGCCGGTGGCCGCGTCGAAACAAAGCACTGTGGGTGAGCCAATGAGCCGCGATTTGTCGGCGGCCCAGGAGTTCTCGGCACGGTGAAACACGAAGACGTGGTTGTGAGAATCCACGCCCACACCCGAGACCTGCCCGAGCACGAAGCGGGGCGGGAGTTGCGGCCAGCCGTGCACAACCTGATAGGGGTCGTGCGCCATCGATTGCGATCCGAGACAGAGCAGGGGCGTGACAACGAGGGCGAGAAGGGCAGCATGCCGGATGAAGAGTGCCATGGCGTCACTCTAGACGAGAGCGAAAGCATTTCCCATTGGACCAGGGTGGGGCAGTCGCCTCACCAACCTATCCCGACGGCGCCCGTTGCTAAGCCGCCTGGGGTTACGCCAAGATGGGCCATGAACGACCAATCACTCGCCCCCGTGACCTCCAACGGGGGTTTGCGGTACCCGCTTAAAGTGCGGCCGGAGCCAGGGCAGGCTATCGAAGTCGCCCCAGGCGTGCAGTGGCTGCGGATGCCCTTACCGATGGCCCTAAATCACATCAACCTGTGGGCGCTCGAGGACGGCGACGGCTGGACACTCGTGGACACGGGTATGCAGACCGCGGAAATCGCCGCGGCCTGGGAGAGCGTGATTGCCGGGCCGATGGCGGGGAAGCCTGTGAAGCGCGTGGTGTGCACGCATATGCATCCGGACCACATCGGCATGGCGGGATGGTTGACCCGTCGATTCGACTGTCCGTTCTGGATGACCCGGTTGGAGTATGTCACCTGTAGAATGTTGGTTGCCGATACCGGCCGCGAAGCGCCGACGGATGCGCTGCGCTTCTACAAGGCATCCGGTTGGAAGTCCTCCGATCTGGAGCACTATAAAGCCCGCTTCGGCGGATTCGGCAAGATGGTCTACGCGCTGCCGGACAGCTACCACCGGGTGTCACATGGTGATCAACTCCTCATCGGCGACCACCTGTGGCACGCTGTCGTCGGACGGGGCCATTCGCCTGAGCACTTGTGTCTTTACTGCCCGCAGATGCGCTTGTTGATTTCGGGAGACCAGGTGCTTCCGAGGATCACGTCAAACGTGTCCGTGTTTCCGACCGAGCCCGACGCCGATCCATTGAAGGACTGGCTCGAGTCTCTGGCGATGATTCGCGCGGCCGTGCCGGACGACGTTCTTGTGCTGCCCGCGCACAACGAGCCGTTTTATGGATTGCACGCGCGGATCGAGCAGCTCATCCAGGGACACGAAAAGGCGCTGGAACGGCTGCTCGCGGCACTCACCGAGCCGAAGACTGCCAGCGATGTGTTTACGCTGCTGTTTCGCAGGCCCATCGCCGATGGAATGTTGCAGATGGCGACCGGGGAAAGCGTGGCACACCTTAACTGTTTGATCGAGCGCGGCCAGGTTGTGCGCAACATGGACGATGCAGGAGTCGCCTGGTATCAGGCGACTCCCAGCGCACGTTCAGCGCTGTCCCACACCTGATGCACTATTTCGCGACGGGCCGTCGGGAGTGTAGGTAAGCGATGCTGGATGTCAGGAAGGGTATCAGGGCAGTGTTGTGGAGCGCAGCGCTGCTGCTCGTGTGGAGTGCGAGCGAGGCGCGGGCCGACGATGCAGCCTCGCCGCGCGTCAAGCTCGATAGTGGGCAAGTGCAGGGAGCGGTTCAGGAGACCGTGGCCTACTTCAAGGGCATTCCGTTCGCAGCACCACCCATTGGGAATCTGCGGTGGCGGCCGCCGCGACCAGTGCAGAAGTGGAGCGGCCTGCGCAAGGCAGTGGAATATGCTCCGGATTGCATGCAGGTTCCGTTTCCGAGCGATGCGGCCCCGTTAGGTGTCAAGCCGGCCGAAGACTGCCTCTACTTGAATGTATGGAGGCCGGCCAATCCGCCTCACGGGAAGCTGCCGGTGTTCGTATGGATCTACGGCGGTGGTTTCGTGAACGGGGGCACTTCGCCGGCAGTGTATGATGGCAGCGCTTTCGCACGCGATGGTGTCGTGTTCGTCAGTTTCAACTATCGGCTGGGCCGCTTCGGGTTCTTCGCGCATCCGGCGATCAGCGCGGAACAGCCGGCGGGACCGCTGGGCAACTACGGGCTCATGGATCAGATTGCGGCGCTGAAATGGATTCAGCGCAATATTGCCGCGTTTGGTGGCGATCCGGCGAACGTGACAATTTGCGGAGAGTCGGCCGGGGGCATCTCCGTGCACTACCTAATGATCTCGCACGCCGCGCGCGGATTGTTCCAGAAGGCGATCGTACAGTCGGGCGCCGGACGGCCCGGAGCTCTCGCGCAGCGTAGGCTTTCGGGCGGCGAAGGCTCTGCGGAAGCCCTCGGTGTAGCTTTCGCCAGCAAGGAGGGAATCCAGGGACGCGGGGCCGGCGCGCTGCGCAGGCTCCGAGCGCTCACGGCCGTTGAGTTGTCCAGAAACCTGAACCTCGCGAGCATGGATGACGATCCGACCTACATGGGCGGGCCCGTGGTCGATGGAGACATCGTCGCTGGCGACGCGGGACAGCTCTATGCCGCGGGCAAGGGGGCGGGCGTCCCGCTGATCGTAGGTGCGACCAGTATGGACATCGGGTTTGCTTTCAAGAATGCGAAAAGCATCGACGAGCTGCTCGCGCAGGTCGGACCGAACGCGCAGAAAGTCCGTAACGTGTACAACGTGAACGATAACGACGACGTTGGAGCAGACGCTTTTCGGATTGGCGGCGACCAGATGATGGTCGAGCCGGCACGCTACATCGCGCAGATACTCTCCGCGCGGGGGCAGCCCGTCTACGAGTTCCGGTTCTCGTATGTCGCCGAGTCGATGCGCAAAGAGTCGCCGGGAGCTCCTCACGCGTCGGATATTCCGTTCGCGTTCAACACCGTGGCCGCGCGCTACGGGAAGGATCTCACGGAGCGGGACGCCGCGGCCGCCAAGACCATGCACGACTATTGGGTAGCGTTCGTCAAGTCAGGCAAACCCGAAGTTGCCGGCCAACCCGCATGGCCGTCCTATGACGCGAAGAGCGACACAATCATGGACTTCACCAACAATGGAGCGGTCGTCGGTGCCGACACCTGGAAGCCGCGACTGGACCTCGTCGAGAACTACAGCGAGTCCAGACAGTTGGCCGCAACCGAGAGACATTGAGTCACCGAGGCGAACGCTCATTCTTGCCGGTTGCGCCAACCAGTGTGGTAACTCTCACGCGCATCACGAGAGTAAGGAGTGGGTGACACCCTCACGCGGATCTCGAGCTGCCTGTGCGGCTCGACCGTGGTCTTCCGCGTACCACCGTTCTCCTCGCCCCATAAGAGCGTCAGGACATCGCCGGTCTCGATGTTGTCGTCGACCACACCCAGAGAGAGCACTGTCCGCTCGTTGTAGCTGTAGCCACCGAACATCGAGTAGCCGACCACCTTGCCGCCCATCATCACGCTGTCGTAGCTGGAGGATGCGTAGTTGGAGTTCGGGAAGTCGAAGTACTTGTAGCTCTCGCTGCCGGGTTCCAGCAATGAGGCGAATATTTTCAGGACATCCGCGGGATTCCACGCGAAAGTGACCTTCTTGCGCTGTGGTTGCCGGGCGTGTCTCTCGAGTGCCTCGCGGCCTATGAACTCATGGTCAAACTTGACGAAGGGTCCGTACCCGAGTGCATAGGGAGTAAGGTAGTAGTCCTCAATGTTATCCGAGACGAAGCTGCCGCCAATCGAGCCAGTGCCTTCATAGCCGTTCGCCGGAAGCCACTCGCGATAACGCTTCATCGCCCCGCCGGTGTACACGGCAGGCAACGGTGAGGGGATCCATCCCGATTCGAGCGTGTTGCTGGAATAGGCCCGTGCGCCAACCTGGGCCAAGCCGAAGTCCTTGCCGGCCTCGACAATGGCTTCGCGGATCTCGTCGCCCTCGGCGTACGGACCCCAGACTTCAAGTCCAGGCGCACCGGCCATCCCGTGGCGCAGGCAGCGAACCCGGCGTCCCTTGATGTTGATCGCATCCATGTTGAAGAATTTCACGTCCGGCAGCGGGCCGCCGTTGAGCTTCGCCAGGATTTGGGCCGCATTGGGTCCTTGAATCTGGTAGCGGTAGTGCCGGCGCACGACGGCCTTGCCGCGTGGGTGGGAAGGAGAGCGGTCGTCGCGCACGAGCTGGACTTTGTAGCCGCCGGTCTCAGCGTGAAACTGGATCCAGTTGACCGTGGGCGTGCGCCCCACGAACAACAGCTCGTCCTGCTCGAGGTGGAACAGAATGCCATCTCCAATCACGTAGCCATCGTAGCTGCAGGGAACCATCTGCTTGGCTTTGTTGGGTGTGAAGCCCGCGAAGCTGTTGATGGTGAGGGACGAGAGCAGCTTGACGGCGTCGGGTCCAGTGACGGTGATTTCCGCCATATGGTGCGACTGATCGAAGAGCACGGCTGTTTCACGCCAACCGCGCTGCTCACTGCGCCAGTTGCTGAACTCATTGGGGACAACGGGATAGACGTACGCTCCAACTTGGGAGTTGCGCAGCAGCGCAACGGTATTACCGCCGCTCTGCAACAGACTTTCCAGACTTTGGCGACTCACGCTTCGACTACCTCACAGGTACAGTTGCTTGTTGATCGGGATATCATGCGCGCGGCAATAGGTTTCGTAGTGAGTGATGTACCACCACACATCGAGAGACTCGACGAAGCTACCCTGCTCGTCGAAGAAATCGATCGGCCCTTCCATCCAGCCGAACAGCTTCACTCCCTGGGGATGGTCAGTCACGAGCGTGTGCACCAGGCCTGGAGTCTCGTAGATGAAATCCCCGGGGCCGGCGACCCAATCGTATTCGAGGTAGCGCGTGCTGCCCTCCAGGCAGACCATTACCACGGTTCCGTGATGCTTGTGGGTACCAACGACACCGGAGGCCTTGATCCAGAGTATGTTGCTGAAGCGGTTGTTGCGGACATCGAATGCGAGGTGGCGAATGGCGGCCCGGTCGCCGAAAGGGATCCAGGGACTTTCCCGCTCGGACGGGCCGACGAAGGTACCAGGCACACCGTGGCGCGCGATCACGTCCCGGTAGAGTTCGGGCACATCGACAATCTTGTATGCCGTTGACGGCGGTGCCGTCATGGTCGTCTTGCTTACTTGGGACATGGTATGACTCTCTCAGGGCGAGAATTTGACTCGAACACTTGCGTACCACTCGCGTGGGGGATTGAAGTAACCGCCGACCTCGCCCGCGCCGTAGTTCGGTGAACCGGCGGTGACGTACCGGTCATTGGTCAAGTTCGTGCCCCCGACGGCAAGGTCGTACAGGCCTGTTGGCGACACGTAGTGGATCGAGGAGTTCAGCATGCGCGACGGCGGCCGCCTCAATTGCGGAGTGTTGAGCGCGTCGTTGAACATCTCTGCTGTATAGGTGAAGTCTGCGATCAGGCGGAGGGTCGCCTCGTTCGGCAGCACATAGTCATACTCGGGGGAGAGTGAAAACTTGAACTTCGGGGTCTTTGGGAGTTTCGCATCCAGCGGGCTGACACCGGGGACTGATACAACACATCCAACCGGACAGACGATCGTACCGTCAGGAAGTGCATACTGGGGAATTCCCGAGATCGGGTTCACGTAGGTGTAATAGGCGTCGATGTAGGATCCGGCAAAGTTGAGCATCAGGCCGTGGCCGAGAACGGACTGCACTTCGAGCTCTGCGCCCTTGATCTTGGCATTGCCTGCGTTCTCATACACGGGTGAGATGCCCGTCTGAATGTTCAGCTGTATGTTCTTATAGTCTGTGTAGAACACCGCGGCGTTTGCTCTCACAGCGTGGTTGAACCACTCGGACTTGACACCCACCTCCCAAGTCTTGGAGTACTCGGGTGAGAACTCTGCTTCCTTTGGCGTGGCGATCGGACTATGCAAACGGGTTGTCCAGCCGCCGGCCTTGAAGCCTTTGCCCCAGCTGACGTAGGCCATGACGTCGCTGTTGAAGTGGTACTGCGCACCGAGAGTCGGGTCGAAAATGTGCCACGTCTGGGTGTCGCGGACATTCGGGAAATATCGGACGGGTCCGGCGCCCACGGGGAACCCATTGAGGTCACCCTGGCCACCCAAAAATTCCTCCCGCACGTCGGTGTACCGGCCGCCGGCAGTGAAACCCCAGTGATCGGTGAGCGCGTAGTCGGCGTGAACGAAGGCGGCGAAGTTCCTGTTATTCACGTCGTTGGCGAAATCGTAAATGTAGAGGAGGCTCTCGAACGGGACGTAGTCGTGCACGTAGCCGGCTTCCTTGAAGAAGTACAGACCGGTGACGTAGTTGAGCTTGTTGTCGAGGAGCTTTCCCAGGAGCTGAACCTCTTCGGATACCTGCCACTGATGCTGAGCATCGGTGACTTCCTGAAGGGTCTCCGGCGTGCCGTCGAGATCGGTACCGATATTCCATTTGATCTGCCGGTAGCCGGTGATTGATTTGATCTGCAGGTCATCGCTCACGGCGTAGACGCCCGTGATGGATCCGCCAAAGACATCGTTGCGGGCGAAATCCGGACCGTTGGCGTAACTGGTGTCGATGCTGCCCGTGTTCGTGGCACCAAAGTCGAACCAGATGCGCGGCTGGCTCGAGCCCAGATACGGCACGCCGCCCGTATTCAGGTAGTTGTAGGGGCCAACTGGCCCGCCCAGATACCCGGCACCCAGGAGCGGCGCGCCGCCAATCGACAGCCCCGGCACGCGCGCCCTGGGTTTCGAGCACATTCCGGCAAACAATCCGTTTACGGGTACGAATGTCGGAGGTCCCCCGTTCGCCTGGATGGCCGCAGGGAGCGTCGCTGCGTTGTTGCTGATACAGAGGTTGTAAAGGGTAGAAAACGTGGACTGGCCCAAATTCCCGCTGTATACGCCCAATAGGGTATACGGCAGCGCAGTCTGGTCCTCATGCGACCAGTCGGCCGTGAACGTAAAGTTGAGCTTCTCGGACGCGTTCCACAACACCTTGCCCCGGATGGTCTGCACACCCTGGCCGCCGTAGTTGTCCGAGGTCTGATAGCCCGATTTTGGATAGACAGTCTGCGGATCGACGATGAAGGGAGCCTGAGCATAGGGCGTGTTGGCAGGATAGGGGATGACTTTCACCCAACCCGTCTGGTTCTGTGAGGAGATGCTGATCGTCGAAAGCAGCGTATCCTTGATGAGTGGCACGTCCGCGGTAAACGCGAAGTCGCGACGGTTGAAGCGACCACCTGTGGCTTGTGCGATGACCCGTGCCTCGTTAGTCGGCGTGTGCGTGATGATGCTGATCGCACCGCCGATTGTGTTGGCGCCGAACAATGTGCCTTGCGGACCTTTGAGGATCTCGATGCGATCCACGTCCAGCAGATTCTGGTTCGCCCCGATCGTGCGCGCGAGATAGACGCCGTCGAGGTAGACGCCGACACCCGGGTTCAGGTTGAACGCGAAGTCGTCCTGACCGATACCACGGATGGAGGCGGAGAGCACCGAGCGGTCGCCTGAGAAGGGGGCGCCCGAGTCGAGATTGACGCCTGGGGTGAGATTGCTAAGCGAGTGGATGTCCGTGAGATCACGGCTGGCGAGCGTTTCGGCACTGAACGCCGATACGGCAATAGGCACATTCTGTATGTTCTCGGAACGTCTCTCTGCCGTCACGACCACTTCCTGCAGTTGCGTCTCCTGAGCCGCTGCATTCGCACAGAGCAGTCCGATGCCTGCGCCCCACGCGGCCATGCGCAAGTACGCGCGGGATCTAATCGCTAATGACCCGTTCATCTTCGCGTTCCCCCTGTAGCCCACTGCGCGATGTTGAAGGTTGCGTTGTCTTTCGGGCTAGTTCGGACGACGCAAGATGTCATTCATCCCGAGTTCCGCCCGACAACCGTCAAAGGCGGATTCGCTGGACGCTGTGCAGCCCTGATACCGGGCAGATTCAGGCTGTCCTTGACCGGGTTGGCATGTTCGCGCATGAGTGCTTCCACGCGCGCGCCTTCCCCGCGCTCGATCGCCTCCACGATGTAGTGATGCTGACGATGCGCGTACAACAACATGTCGTACATCCGATCGAGGTTCGTGTTGTCGAAAGCGACCGCCTGAGGGCCTACAAAGGGAATGCGGGCGTTGCGCTCGAGAGTCTGCTCGATCATCGGACTGCGCGCTTCGCGGACGATCAGGTTGTGAAATCGCGCATTCATGTCCGCATAGAGCGCCTCGTCGCTGGCTTCGATGTGCCCCTTGCTGAAAATCAGGTCACCATCCGTGAGGCACAGACGCAGCTCATTGCACAGAGCTCTGGAGGCGCCGCGCTCCGCCACGCGCCGCGCCGCCAAACCCTCGATCAAACCGCGCAGGTCTATCGCGTCGAGGATGTCCGCAGTGCTGATCTTTTTGACGACATAGCCCCTGGTTTCGTGCTCGACGAGCAGACCTTCCTGCGCGAGGACCGGCAATGCCTGGCGTATGGGCGTCCGCGACATCCCGAGGCGCTCTGCGAGCGGCGCTTCGGCGACTCGATGTCCCGCCGAAAGTTTGCCCTGCAGAATCATTTCGCGGATCCGCACGAGAGCCCGTGTCTGTTGGTTATTCATGTGCGAGACGGCGCTGTTTTGCTTCGCTGGAGCGTACCGCCCAGAGGCGTACCGACGCGCGCACCACAGCGCAAGATTCTTGATCCTCAGCGCAATCCACCTGCGTCCACAGCTATATTGCATCCCATCATCGGCACATTGGATCCCGTCCGCGAGGCCTTTGCTCGGGGCTTGCTCGCTGGGACGAGAATTCTTGCGCTGTGGTCCGCGCTGTCCGCCAAATCCCCGCGCTAAGCTGGATGCAGTCCGCAGGTATGCGCCATGCGGCTGTCGGGTCGCGGCGCAGGGGAGTCATCATCGATACGTCAGTCAATCCCAGGAGCTTTCCACTGCCCAGCTCGTTGCAGGTGATTCCGGGCACGGAGCAGGCGCAGGCGGCTTACCCTTACTACACTCAATTCACGGCCTCTGACGACAACCGCTTCTGGTTCTATAACTCGATGCACTTTCCGGAGCCCATGTCGGCTTTTGACATGGTGACAGCCGAAGCGGCGTACTGCGCGTTGGGCTCATCGAGCACCCGGGTTCATTGCATTCCGACAACACTCGGCATCGATCATCGCATCATCAATGGTCGCGTCTACATCGGCGGCAACGCTGTCACCGATCCGGCTGAGATCGCGCGGCGTACTACAGAATTCCAGGAACGGGCGTTCTACTACTACGAAAACTGGGAGCGTTTGTACGCTCAGTGGCGCGAAAAGATGTTGGCGTTGATTCGCGACGCGCGCGCGCTACCCAAGGTCGCGCTGCCGGAATTCGAGCCTCTCGAGCACGTGCGAGCCGGGCGCGGGGTGGCCTCGAATCACTATCTCCTCGATATCTATCAGAAGACACTCGAGGGATATTTCCGGATGTGGCATCACCATTTCGAATTTCTCCTGCTGGGCTACGGGGCGTACCTGACCTTCTTCGCCTTCTGCAAGGGGGCCTTTCCGGAGATCAGCGACCAGACGGTCGCACGCATGGTTGCCGGCATCGAGGCCGAGATTTTCCGTCCGGATGAGGAGCTGCGGCGGCTCGCGCGCTGCGCCGTCGAGTTGGGAGTGGAGGCTCGGTTCCAGGAGGGGATGTCCGCGCAGCAGATCATGGAGTCTCTGCAGCAGGCCGGAGAGGGCGGGAAGGCGTGGCTCGGCGAGCTGGAGATCTCCCGCGAACCGTGGTTCAACATCAATGTAGGGGATGGCTTCTATCATTATCACCGCTCCTGGAACGATGACCTGTCGATGGCCTTCGCGGGATTGCCCGGGTACATCGCGCGGCTGAAGGCCGGGGAGTCGCTCGAGCGGCCGCTCGGGAAGTTACAGGCCGAACGCCGTGAGCTGATCGCGGACTATCGTGAGCTGCTGAGCTCGGACGACGAGCGCGCCGCCTACGACCAGATGATTACCCTGGCGCACCGTGTGTTTCCCTATGTGGAGGGCCACAAGTTCTACTGCGAGCACTGGTACACCAACTTGTTCTTCAACAAGATCCGGGAGTTCGGGGCGCTGCTGGCGGCGCATGAGTTCTTCCCGAACCAGGAGGACGTCTTCCACCTGACTCACTATGAGCTCGAGGCGGCCATCATCGATCTCATGACATCCTGGTCAAACGGCTCGCCGCCGCGCGGACCTGAGCGCTGGCCGCAAATCGTCGCGGAGCGTAAGGCCGCCATAGTTGAATGGGCGAAACACGATACGCCTCCAGCACTCGGACCTGTTCCTGAGATCATCGATGACCCTGCTATCGTCATGCTGTGGGGCATCACACGCGAAACACTCGATACGTGGCTGAATGTCGGCAATGAAGGTTCGAGCAACGAGATCAAGGGATTCGCGGCTTGCAGCGGCGTGGTCGAAGGCCCGGCCCGGGTCGTGAAGTCAGTGGAGGAGATTGGGCGCTTGCAGAAGGGGGATATCCTGGTCTGTCAGATCACCAATCCGACCTGGGCGCCGATTTTCCAGAAGATCGCGGGGGCAGTATCCGACATCGGGGGTTCAATGAGCCACGCTGCCATCGTGGCGCGGGAGTTTTCGCTTCCCGCTGTCGTCGGTACGGGCACAGCCACTTCACGAATCAAGGACGGTCAACGAATCCGCGTCGATGGCGGGCGCGGGATTGTCACGATCCTCCAGTAGGCTGCAATGGGCGCTTCCGGGAACGTCAGTTGGTTCGCGGATATCGGACTCAACGATCGTCCAACCGTCGGCGGAAAGGGAGGAAGCCTCGGCGAGTTGTTCCGCGCGGGAGTTGCCGTTCCGCCTGGATTCGTTGTCCGAACGCAGGCCTTCGAAGGATTTCTAGAGGCGTTGGAGCACGAGTTCCCGATACGGGCGAAGGTTGAGTTGCTGAGTCCCGACGATCTCGAAGCCGTCACGGCTTGCTCAAAAGCCTTGCGAGCGAGGCTGGAGGAAGCGGTGCTCCCGCCGCTAGTAGTAGACGACGTTTTGGCGGCGTACGCGCGACTCCGCCATGAAAGTTCGGCAGCCGCCGTGGCCGTACGCTCGTCCGCAACTACCGAGGATGCCAGCGAAGCCAGTTTCGCCGGCCTCCAGGATACCTACCTGTGGGTCAACAGCTGGGAAGAGACGCTGAGAAAGATGCGCAGCTGTTGGGCAAGCCTTTACTCGGTGGAGTCGATCTGCTACCGCCGCAAGCACGGCTTTCCTGAAGCCAGTGTTGCAATGGCTGTTGTCGTCCAGACCATGGTGGAGGCGCGATCCGCTGGAGTCATGTTTACTCGCAGCCCGACGACCGGGGACCGGTCGGTTATCACAATCGAGGGGGCGTGGGGACTCGGGTCGGCAGTCGTTGGCGGCGAAGTGACGCCCGACCGATGGGTGATAGGAAAGATCACGGGTGAGATTTCAGTACGTGAGATATCGGAAAAGAGAATCAAGCATGTCCCGCTGCCCGCCGGCGGTATCGAGACCGTTCCGGTGGAGCCGGAGTTGGTGCGGGGAGCGTGTATGAGCGATGCGGAACTGCAGGCGCTCAGAGATCTCGCACGCAAGGTGGAGAGACACTATGGACGCCCGCAGGACATTGAATGGGCGGTCGATCGGCACAGCGGCGACATTCGTCTTTTGCAGAGCCGTCCTGAGACCGTGTGGTCAATGAAGGAAGCCGCGCCCGTCGCGCGCGCAGCCGAGAATCCGCTGTCGCATGTGATGTCGATATTCGGAGGCCGGCGGTGACCCTGACGGCCAAGGATGTGGCGGAGATCACGCGACTTCTGGAAGAATCCAACTTCGACGAGTTGTACCTGGAGATGGACGGACTCAAGCTGAGCCTGCGGCGGGGAGCGGACGCGACGACGGCAGCGTCAGCGGCGTCGACCGTGTCAGCTGCGGCGCCAGCCTCAGGGCCAGCGCTAGGGCGAGGGCTAGCCCTAGCCACTGTGCCACCGGCGGCCGACGACCCAAACAGTGTGGGCGTGACAGCCCCCCTGCTCGGCACTTTCTATCGGGCCCCCAAGCCGGGCGCAGCCCCCTTCGTCGAAGTCGGGTCGCAGGTGGAGGAAGACACCATCATCGGCATTATCGAAGTGATGAAGTTGATGAATACCGTGCGCGCCGGTGTCCGCGGCAGGGTGATTCAAATTCTTTGTCAGGATGGAGCGCTGGTGGAGTATGGGGAAACGCTGATGCGTTTGGGCAAAACGAAGTAGCCGTGGAGATTCGTCGCATTCTGGTCGCGAATCGAGGCGAGATTGCCGCGAGAATCATTCGGACATGCCGCGAGCTCGGCATCGAAACCGTACTCGCAGCCTCGGAAGCCGATTGCGATTCGGTACCCGCGCGGCTGGCGGACCGCACAGTGTGCATCGGTCCATCGCGGGCGAGCGAAAGCTACCTGAGAGTCGAGACAATTGTGCAAGCCGCCCTCGGCGTTCGAGCGGACGCGATCCATCCGGGATACGGATTTCTATCCGAGCGCGCAGCGCTTGCGCGATTGTGTGAAGAGCAGCGTGTCATCTTCATTGGTCCAACGGCTGCGCAGATTGAGTCCGTGGGTGACAAGCTACGCGCCCGATCAGAAGCGCAAGCGGCGAGTGTTGCCGTCGTTCCCGGAGGTGCGGTGGAGTCGGTCGAGGCGGCTCAATCTCTCGCGCGACAAATCGGCACGCCGATCCTGGTAAAGGCAGTTGGTGGAGGTGGCGGCCGCGGAATGAAGCTCGTGGATCGCCTTGACGACCTGCCGCACGCCATGGAGTTGGCGGCATCGGAAGCAAGCGCCGCGTTCGGCGATGCGCGCGTATACCTCGAGTCCTTCGTGACTCGCGGACGACATGTTGAAGTGCAGGTGTTGGGTGATGGCCAAGGGGGGGTCATTCACCTGGGTGAGCGCGACTGTTCCGTGCAGCGGAGGTACCAGAAACTCCTGGAAGAGTCCCCAGCGCCCGGGCTGTCAGACGAAATCCGTCGTCAACTCCACGAAGCTGCCGTGCGGTTCGCCAAACGCCTGGCATACCGAGGCGCAGGAACCGTGGAATTTCTGGTCGACACAACGAGGGACCGCTTCTATTTCCTCGAGATGAACGCGCGTATTCAGGTCGAGCATCCCGTCACGGAGGCCATCACGGGTGTGGACCTCGTGGCCGAACAGATCGCAATCGCCTCAGGCACCGGGCTTCGGCTGACTCAATCCGACATTCGGCCGCAGGGCTGTGCCATGGAGTGCCGCGTAAACGCGGAGGATCCTAGCCGCGATTTTCTGCCGAGTCCGGGGGTCGTGGGTGATGTGTCTTGGCCATCGGGGCCGGGTATCCGGGTCGATACCCACATTGCCGCAGGTTCGCGAGTGCCGCCGTTTTATGACTCCCTCATGGCCAAAGTCATCGCGCACGCTGCCACTCGTTCGTTGACACTGGAGCGGTTGCGGCGCGCCATCGCGGACGCCCGGGTTGCGGGCGTCGCTACCAATCTGGCCTTCCACATCGCGGTCCTCAACGATCCCGAATTTCAGGCAGGAGGCGTGGATACGGGATTCCTGGCGCGCCTGCTTGAGCGCTCGCCGCTGAAGACGGAGACTGTCGCCCGTGGCTGAAATTGAGCTCGTGGATACGTCGCTTCGCGATGGCAACCAGTGCCTCTGGGGGGCACTCGGAATTGACACTGCGAAGACATTGACGATCGCTCCCGTCATGGATCGTGTTGGCTACAAGGCGATCGACTTCACTACCTCCACGCATATGGGCGTCGCTGTGCGCTACAAGCGCGAAGATCCGTGGGAGCGCATTCGGCTCATGGCGGCAGCCACCCCGCGCACGCCATTGCAGTTTATGTCGACGGGCTTTCGCTTCATATCCTGGGAGACCGCCAGCCCGGAATTCATGGCTCTGGCCTTCACGGTGCTCGCGCGCAACGGCATTCGCCGCTTCTGTCTCGCCGATCCGATGAACGATGCGGATTCGAACATCGCCTGCGCTCGAATGGTGAAGCAGGGGGGCGGCGAGTACGTGATTGCAGCGCTGGTATTCACGCTCAGTCCCGTTCACGATGACGCCTACTACGCACAGAGGGCCCGCAGACTCGCCTCGAGTCCGGATATCGATGCACTGTACGTCAAGGATCCTGGCGGCTTGCTGTCACCCAAACGGGCTGGCACCCTGATCCCGGCGATCAAGGCGCAAATCGGTCCGAAGCCTCTCGAGTTACATTCTCACTGCACGCTGGGATTGGGAGAGCTCCTGTACCTGGATGCTGTTGACTACGGCGTCAGCACGCTGCAATGCGCGTCCGGCGCCACCGGTGACGGAATCTCAAATCCGCCTTCGGAGCGGATTGTTGCCAACTTGCGTGCGCTGGGTCATACGGTCCGCGTCGATACTGAAGCGTTGGCACAGGTCGCCGGCTACTTCACCCGAATTGCCGAGGCGGAGGGACTTCCCGCGGGAAAGCCGCAGGGATTCGATGCCGGCTATCTGCGTCATCAATTGCCTGGTGGCATGATCGGGACCATGCGCCGGCAGCTCGCGGAGAGCCGCCTCTCCCACCTCGAAGGCGCGGTCATCGAAGAGTTGGGTCAGGTACGCGAGGAGCTCGGCTGGCCGATTGTCATGACACCCTTTGCGCAGATCGTCATGACACAGGCATTCATGAATGTGACAGGCCGGGAGCGTTATGCGGTGGTTCCGGACGAGGTCATCCGCTACGCACTCGGGCGGTTCGGCAGACCTAACACGCCAATCGACGCGCGTGTGATGGACAGGATCGAATCCTTGCCCCGCACGAAAGAGCTGCGTGCCGAGGCTCCCATGGCACCGCTCGGGGAACTGCGGAGGCAGCTGGGAGCGGGCCTTTCGGACGAGGAGTTTCTCCTTCGTGCGACCATGCCGGCCAACCAGGTGGATGCCATGATTGCGGCAGGATCCGCCGTGCGCCACTACGATGCGGCGATTCAACCGGCCATGAGCCTCATCCGAACGTTGACTGCAAGGCGTGACCTGACGCAGGTCTCGGTAGAGAAGCCTGGGTTTCGTCTGGAGCTGCGACGCACTACATCAGTAATTGCGCAGACATGACGAGAATTGAAGGCTTCATGTTCGATGTGGATGGGACGCTGTTGCTGAGCGATCGCGCTCTCGGCAGCTATGAGGTGCTACCCGGAGCCGTCGAAGTGTTGGTTGCCCTGAAAGAGCGCTCTGTTCCGTTTGCGCTGCTCACCAACGGGAGTGCCTATCCACCTCAGGAACAGGCCGCCAAGCTGCGCAGGATCGGGCTGCCGGTTCAGGATTCGCAGATGGTCACGCCCTCCAGTGTGATGGCCGATTATGTGTCCGGGCTGGGAATGAAACGTGTGCTCGTCCTCGGTACCCGGGGTGTCGGGCAGGCCTTGAGAGACTCCGGGATCCAGACGGTCTACACCGGAGAGCCTGATGCCAGTCGGGTCGACGCTGTCTACGTGGGCTGGCATCCGGACTGCGGCATGAAGGACATCGAGGCTGCATGTGAGGCAATCTGGAACGGCGCGAAGCTTTACTCCGCCTCCGATGTACCATTCTTTGCAACCAAA
Organism: Gammaproteobacteria bacterium; assembly: GCA_028293745.1. Taxonomy (GTDB): domain Bacteria; phylum Pseudomonadota; class Gammaproteobacteria; order Steroidobacterales; family Steroidobacteraceae; genus 13-2-20CM-66-19. Next base: position 34,884 of record JAQGOF010000227.1, read on the forward strand.
CAGGGGCGGACGATCGGTTATACGTTTGCGATTGTCGGTGCGATCCGGCGGCTGACCAAAGCCCGGGTTGTCGTTACCGGGAAACCATCGCTGCGCGCGTTGCGATTCGTCGCAAACAGGCTCGGTGTCTCAGTGCGGAAAATGGGTGTCGTGGGAGACGATCCGCTCGTTGAAGCCGTGATGGCGCGGCGCGCAGGCGCCACGATGTTCGCTGTGACGACGGGTACTACAACGCGCCAGGAGTGGTTGCAACAGCCGGCGATGCGCCGCCCGCATCGTATTCTCGACGCCCTCGGTGATCTGTTGAAGAGGGAAGGTGAGGTCTTCTGATCAGTGTTTTGATCGGCCGAGCGAGCTGCGGAATTGGAGCGGGGACTGCCCGAACCGCCGCCGGAAGCGGCGCGCGAAGTGACTTGGATCCGAGAATCCGCAACGGACTGCGACTTCGGCCACGGGAAGATCGAACAACTGTGCGTCGCTCAACATTTCGCGCGCCCGCCCGAGACGCAATTCCATCAGCCGTTCGACAAACGTGGTGCGTGCTCTGGCAAACATGTAGTGCACACTGCGCGTGCAGATTCCGTGTTCGTCGGCGACTGCCATCGGTGACAGATCCGCCTCGTGCAAACGGTTCCGCAAAGTGCGCAGCAGCTGGTTGAAAAGGGTAGGGCGCTGCAACGATGCTTCGGGATCTGGTCCGATCGCCAATTTCAACAGCGTCGCGATGGTTTCTGCGATCTCCCCTCCCGGCAGGGCCACGTTGTCACTGATGTCAAGGCTCGCAACGGCAGCGCAGAGCGCGGAGCTCCAACCTCCCCCGTTGAAGAGCTGCGCTGCGTGACGCTCTGGCTGGGCAATCCACCGTCGCAGCCAATCGGCAGGCAACCGTAGCGCTACCGCCCTGGTAGGGTGTGGACATTCGAGCTCATACGGCTCCGTGCAGTCGATGAAGACGCATTCCCCCGGGCCGACGCGCACTTCACGCCCCAGCTGATGAAACCTTACCTGGCCGGCACGCAATTGCATCAGCATGAACATCGGCGTGTGCATGCGGGCAATCTTGGCTCTTGTTCGGCGGACCTGCTGTGTATCGGCCTCCAGGAAGTTAGCAGTCGCGGGGCCGAGATCGATCTGGTCGAGCGATGCGTGAAAGCGATCGCGCACCGGTGTATCGATTTCGAGCTCGAGAAATTGATCGCACACGGTGTCCACCCAGTAGGCAAGGGCCTCTGGTGGATCCACCTCGGCGGTGGACCAATGGCGTGGCGCTGGCGCTTCGAGTCGTACCCCCATCCTCGGACTCCTTCAGCAGCTGCAGGCAAATGCTGCCGTGGTACCGGGTTTTCTGCAACCTCGCTCCGCTGTCGCCTTAGTCAGCGGGTTACGAGCATCGTATGCCCAATATAATCAGCGGGTTACGCCGGGACCCTACATCAATACTGCGCGAACCGCAGCAACGATGCGCGCCTCGTCCGGGATAACGTGGGCCTCGAGTGGCTCACTGTAGGGAATCGTCGTGTCAGCCGCAGTGACCTGCACGACCGGGGCCTTCAATGCTTTGAAGCGGTGCTCGGCGATGTCGGCGGCGATCATGGCAGTGACGGACGCGTGGCGGGTCGCCTGATCTACCAACACAACGCGCCCCGTCTTGTCGACGGATTTCAGGATCGTCTCGAGATCGAGCGGCGCAACGGTTCGGGGATCGATGACTTCCGCGCTGATCCCTTCTTTCGCGAGCATCTCAGCGGCAGCGAGCGCACGTGGCACCATCCAGCCTGTCGCAACAACCGTGACATCGCCACCGGCGCGGCGGACTTCGGCCTTACCGAACGGAACGAGGTACTCGCCGTCCGGAACTTCTCCCTGTTCCAGCGTGAGCATGTAGTGGTGCAGATACACAACCGGGTTGTCGTCCCTGATTGCAGTTGCCATCAGTCCCTTGGCATCTGCGGCGGTGGAGGGAATGACGACTTTGAGTCCCGGAACACCCATGAAAAGGGCAGTGAGCGAGCCGGTGTGCTGGCCTGCCCAGCCGCAGGTGAATCCGTAGCCGGCTTTGAGCACTAATGGGACCTTCACCTGTCCGCCCGACATGTAGCGAAATCGAGGCGCCTCATTGACCACCTGGTCCATTGCTACGAGCATGAATTCCGCCATGTAGAGTTCCACGACCGGCCGCAAGCCGGCCATGGCGGCGCCTATGGCGATACCGATCTCCGCTGTTTCGGAAATAGGCGTGACACGCACGCGGTCCGCGCCATAGGCGGCCACGAACTCGTGATTCTCGGTCGTCGCGAGGTTCTGGCCGAAGTACAACACGTCAGGGTCGCGCCGCATTTCCTGGTGTATTCCCGCGTCAATTGCAGCGACATAGGGCATTTTCGCCATGACAGTCTCCCTTTTGCGGCCTACGCGAAGTTGTATTTGAGTGCAGACTCGACTTTGGGGAACGGGCTGTTGAGCGCGAACGTCACAGCCTCCTGCATCTCGCTTGCAACGCGCGAAGAGATCTCATCCGCCTTCGCGGCAGTGAGGATGCCGTTTTGAACCAGAGCGCCACGGAATCGCGGCACCGGGTCGCCACGCAACGCCGCTTCGTACTCTTCACGTTTGCCGAACACGGTGATGGCTTCGTGCTCGGGATAGTGCAGCGGCACGCCCGGAGGCGCGATGATGTTGCCGTGCGCGGAAAGCCGGTACACCTTGGATTCCACGAGAGTTGGACCCTGACCCGCACGTGCACGCTCAATTGCTTCGCCGACGGTCTGGTAGACAGCCAGAGGATCTGTGCCATCCACGGTAACACCGGGCATCGCATGCGCCTTCGCTTTTACGGCGAGCGGCTCTCCGGCCGCAGCACTCGCGTCCTCCTGTGCAGTGGTAGTTACAACGTTGTAGCCGTTGTTCTCCATTACGAATACCACCGGGAGCTTCCAGAGCGAGGCGATGTTCAGTGTTTCATGGAATGCACCCTGTTTGGACGCGCCGTCACCGAAGAAGCTCAGGACGACATTGCCCTTTCTACGGATCTGTGCGCTCCACGCTGCGCCCGCGGCATGCGGGATGCCGGCGCCGACGATCCCGGACGTGCCAAGAAAGCCGCGCTTCACGTCAGTCAGATGCATGGATCCGCCGAGCCCTTTGCACAGCCCGTCTGCGCGTCCGTAGATCTCCGCCATCATGGCTTTGGGATCGCTGCCGAGAGCCAATGGATAACCATGGCATCGATACGTGGCAAGGGCCGCATCGCCTTCACGAAAATGGCTGAGCGAGCCGACGATGGACGCCTCGGCGCCATCAGCGAGATGAGTATGGCCGCGGATCACTCCGGGATGATCGATGAACGTTCGTTTGACTCGTTCCTCGAAAGTTCGGATGCGCACCATCTGGGTGAACATCCAGATCTGCCGCTCGGCGTTGGGTGGCTGCAGGCTCATGTGATCCCCTCGTGTGGAGTTTACGGTGACGTCCGTGATGCTCGTTCCGCTTCCCATTTCTCGCGCGCCGCCGTGACGACTTGCCTCGTCTTCACAAACGCTTCCCTTGCTGCGGTTTCCAAAGGCCACTTGCGAATGTACTCGTTCAGCACTTCGACGCCGACGGGCCCGTCATAGCCCTGGGTCCAGAGCGCCTGAAGGAATGCGGCGATATCGAACTCTCCATCGCCAGGCAGAAGCCGCCTGTTCACGACGGAGTCATGCAAGTTCACCGGCATGGCCAGTGTGCCGTCGTTGATTTCGACGCCGAGCGGAATGTCGCGCCCGATCTTGCGCACGATTTCCTGCGGTTGCGTTCCGGTTCGTTGCAGATGCAGGTTATCCAACATGATGCCGCCGTTTTTGGCACCAGAGCCACGGCAGATCGCAAGAACCTGGTCGAGCGAGGGCGCACGCGAGAACGGCGCCGGAAGCATTTCGAACAGTACGTTCGTACCGCGCTCCGCGGCTTGTCGACACAGCACGCCGAATTCCTCCGACATCGCAGGAACATCGGCGCAATCGTTGCCGAGATCGCCGATCTTGATGTGACGCGCGGCGAGCCCTTCAGCCGCATCGAGCAGCAGCTTGCGGATGTCATCTGAAGCCACTCTGCGCTGGTCGGCGCAGAACCAGTCCAACAGCCATTCGACTTCGACCTGCGTGATGCCATTGTCGTCCAGAATGCGCTTCATCTCCCGAAAGCTGTATTTCTTGAGGGTTTCGGCAATGTCGGCGTGCCAGAAGCCCATTGCGGTAAATCCAGCTTTCGCCGCGGTTTCAACGCGCACGCGGAAGTCGTGGAGGCAGCGTTGCTCGCCCATCGGGTCGGCCCCGACGGCAAGGGTCCAGTACGATCCGAGAAGTTGAACGTGCTGTGTCATATGTGTGCTGCCTCTCACTTCCAGCGCCAGGTGTCGCCTTCCAGGATTTCTACCAGATACGCAAGGAAATCCGCAGCGAGGCGGCCATCGGCTACGCGGTGATCTGCGGTGAGCGTGAGTTGAGATATCGGCCTTGCTTGAATGGTGCCGTTCACGATCACAATGCAGTCCCGCTGTCTGCCCACCGCGAGAATCGCCGATTGGGGTGGATTGATAATGGCATTGAAGCGATCCGGCCCCCGCGCACCGAGGTTCGACAGACTGAACGTTGCTCCCTCCAACTCCTCGCGCTTCAGCTTGCCGTGTAGTGCACGTTCGACCGCCTCGCGGCGCAGGCGCGCCAGCTCAACGAGCCCGAATTGCTCAACGCTATGGAGCACGGGAACGAGCAAGCCATTCTCAACAGCAACCACCAGGCCGATATGCGCGCCGTTCGCCGGCACGATACGCGCGTCGGGCGAGTTCGGATCGCCCGAGAACGTGGCATTCAACCCCGGGAAAGAGAGCAGCGCGCGTGCTATGGCCTGCAGCAGGAAGTCGTTCACCGATGGTTTCGGTGCCCCCGCCGGCAGTTCCGCACAGAGCTTTGCGCGTTGCGCGTGGACCGCAGTCCAGTCAACGGCACGCTCGACCGTGAACTGTGGGACGGTGGCATTGCTCAATGTCATGGAGCGTGCGAGGGCACGTCGCATGCCGGATAGTGGCTGAGTGCCTGACGGGGATGAAGTGTCCGCCGCCTTCGCCTCGATCGCCCGGCGCACGTCGATCAACTGCACGCGTCCACGCGGCCCGGTTCCGGCAATTCGCCTGAGATCCACCGCATGCTCGGCGGCGACGCGCCGCGCCACTGGGGAGCTCTTCACGCGTTGGTTCGCGCTCTCCCCGTCGGCGCCATGCACTGGTGCCGACGGCAACCGGGATGCCGGTGCTGATGGTGCCGCCGCCGCCCCTGTTATTGGTGCCTTGCCCTGCGTCGATGCCGGCGCCGATACTGAACGCGCCACGCCTGTTTCCACCCCCTCGCTCTCGAGCCAACCAATCCGATCGCCGACGTGCGCCTCCTGATCCACGTCCAACAGGATTTCCACCAGCCGCCCACTGTGGGTCGACTCGATTTCAACAACCGACTTCTCCGTCTCGAGCTCGAGCAACGGCTCTCCCTCCTTCACCACATCACCGACGCTCTTCAGCCAGCGGACGAGCCGGGCGTTCTCCATCACCAGGCCGACTTTGGGAATCTCCAGTGCCACCAACGCCACTCGTGTTCTCCTGGCTGCGACTCAGCCGGACAGATCGCGCACCGCGCGGATGATGTTCGGTGTGCCGGGCAGGAGCGCTCGCTCCAGCTCCGGCGCAAATGGTATCGGTGAAAACGGGCATCCCACGCGCGTTACAGGCGCGTCCAGCTCATCAAACAGCTCGCTGCCAATGCGCGCGGAGATCTCCGCGCCCACGCCGCCACTCTGAACTGCCTCGTGCGCGATCACAACTCGATGAGTCTTCGATACCGAGGCAGCAATGGTCGCCATGTCGAGGGGTACCAACGTGCGCAGATCAATTACTTCAACGGAGGTGCCCGAGCGCGAGAGGTCGTCCGCAGCCTCGAGTGCGTTGCGAACCATGGCTGAATACGCAATCACGGTAACATCGGTGCCAGGGCGTGCCACACGCGCCTTCCCAATTTGCGGTAGCTCGGCATTCTCGACCAATGTCTCCTTCATTGCATAGAGCCGCTTGTGTTCGATAAACAACACAGGATCACCAAGGCGAATAGCGCTTTTCAGCAGGCCATAGGCTTCGGCGGGCGAGGAGGGCGTAACAACCACGAGTCCGGGTACGTGAGTGAACCACGCTTCCAGGCTTTGAGAATGTTGGGCCGCTGCGCCGCCCGCCGCTCCTGCCTGCGTGCGCACAACCATCGGTACCGCCAGCTGTCCGCCCGACATGTAACGATACTTCGCGCTCTGATTGACCAGACAATCGAGCGCCAGCGTGGCGAAATCGATAAACATGATCTCCAGCACCGGGCGCAAACCGCACAGCGCAGCACCGGTTGCGACCCCGGTGATCGCGGCTTCGCTGATGGGCGTATTGCGCACGCGCTGTGTCCCGTATTTACGGGCCAAGCCGTTTGTGACGCCGAACGCACCACCTACAGCAACATCTTCACCCAACAGGTGCACCGCCGGATCGCGTTCCAGTTCCTCATCGAGCGCACGTCGCAGAATTTCAATAAACGTGTGACTCACGAGTGCTAGCCCGATATCCCAGACAGGGCCGGCGCGCTGTATACATAATCGAGCACCGTCGAGGGGTCCGGCGGCGGCGCGGCACGCGCGCGCGCAACCGCCTGCAACACCTCCTGTCTCGCCTCCTCACCGATGGTGTCAAGCTCAGTTTCCCGCACTCCGCGATCGATCAGGTGCCGCTTCAGACGCTCAATCGGACACTTCTGTTTTATGGCGGTGAGCTCTTCCTTCGAGCGGTAGTGTTGGGCATCTCCGACGAAGTGGCCCGCCATGCGATAGGTTATGCATTCCAGCAGAAACGGTCCCGATCCGCGGCGCAGTCCGGCAATTGCATCGCCGGCCTCCGCGTGTACGGTCAGCAGATCGTTGCCATCGATGGTCTTTGCTGGCATGCCATAGGGAGTCGCGAAGGCGCTCACCAGCTTCACGTTCGAGTGTTCCTCACGGCTCGTGAATTCCGCATACCCGTTGTTTTCACACACGAAGAGAACGGGAAGCTTCCAGAGGACCGCGAGATTCACAGTTTCGTGAAAGACGCCTGCGCCCGTCGCGCCATCGCCGAAGAAGACGACGCTGATGCTTGCTTTGCCTTTGGCCTGAGCGGCCCATGCGGCGCCGGCGGCAAGTGGCAGGTTGCCCCCAACGACCCCGGTTGCGCCGAGGACACCGTTAGCCACATCAACGACATGCATCGAGCCGCCACGACCGCGGCACAAACCGTTGGACCGGCCCAGGATTTCCGCAAATGTGGCCTGCACATCACTGCCTTTCGCGAGGGTGTGGCCGTGCCCTCTATGACTCGTGAAGAGCGTGTCCTCTCGGGTGAGATGGGCGCAAACCCCGACGGCGACAGCTTCCTGGCCTGTAGATAAGTGCGGGAATCCAGGTACCTCACCCGCAGCCGCGAGCCGCTGAACCTGGCCTTCAAATGTCCGGATGCGCCAGAGCGCCCGATACATCCGCTTCCAGTCGCTCAGAGTCGGTGCGGCGGGCTCGTTCACGGTAACTACCTCACTTCCGAGCTCCCGGGGGCCGTGCGCCATGCCGCCCGAGCAATTCCCCGATTATATCGGCCCGTGCGCTGGGCTTTCCCCCATGAGGGAAA
>JAQGOF010000244.1 GCA_028293745.1 Gammaproteobacteria bacterium
TTCGTGCTTGCCTTCAAGCAGGCCCCGCAGGCGTTCTTCCAACAGCCCTGGATCATCATGCTTTTCGTTGCCCTGTTCGTGGCGTTGGCATTCGCCATGTTCGGGGCGTACACGCTGCAGATGCCCAGCGCATTGCAAACCCGCCTGACAGATGTCAGCAACCGGCAGAAGTCCGGTAGCTACGTCGGCTGCTTTGTAATGGGTGCCCTGTCGGCTCTCGTCGTCACTGCATGCGTCGCGCCTGCACTGATTGCTGCCCTGTCAGTCATCAGCCAAACAGGCAAGGTCGTCCGCGGAGCCGCTGCGCTTTACGCGACCGGCTTGGGAATGGGCGTACCCCTGCTCATCGTGGGAGCCTCCGCCGGCTCACTCTTGCCCAGAGTAGGCCCCTGGATGGACACCGTGAAGTCGCTCTTCGGCGTGCTCTTTCTCGGCGTTGCCATCTATTTCCTGCAGTCGTTGATTCCGGCGGCCGTCGGAATGCTGTTGTGGTCCGCGCTCGCCGTGATTGCAGGATTCTGGGTATTTGCGCTCAAGGCACGTGATGGTGGGCCCGCGCCAGCCGCCGTGCGCGCCGCCGGCCTCCTGGCCCTGGTGTACGGCATCATCCTTCTTATAGGTGTTGCCGCCGGCAGCAATGATCCGTTGCAACCACTGAGTACTCTGCGGGCCAGCTCCAATGCCAACGGCGCTGGTGCAATCGTCACGAAAGAATCAGCCCTTGCCTTCGAGACCATCAAGTCAGTAGACGACCTGAACAAGCGAGTGGCCGCGGCCACAGCAGCGGGCCGCCCTGTGATGCTCGATTTCTATGCCGACTGGTGTACGTCCTGCAAAGAGATGGAGCGCTACACTTTCAGCGACAAGACCGTGCAGGCCGCCCTTTCCAACGCAGTGCTGCTGCACGCAGATGTCACTAAGAATGACCCTGCGGATCAGCTGCTGCTGCAGCATTTCGGCATCTTCGGCCCCCCAACCATAGCGTTCTACGGCCCCGATGGCGAAGAACGGCGCAACTTCCGAGTCGTCGGTTACATGAAGGCCGCCGAATTCGCCTCGCTGGCGAGCCGCGCGTTCAGCCCGAATCTCAGCGCCTCCAGCACCATCCCCGGCGCACCGTGAGAGATGGCCTCCGCGTCCCACTTGCCTTCGCGATAATCTGCATAGGAGGCGCGGCGGGATTCTTTGTCGCGCACCTTGCCCGCGTCGCACGCACTCAAGGCGTGGTCGACACGGCTCCAACTGCACCGCCGGCCGCCGTTACGGAACAGTCAGAGCAAGAGGGCACCGACGAAGGTCGCCCGCCTCCGGCACGCACCATTCCAACGGATGTCCCAAACATCTCCCTCGCTGATGGCGACGGAGTGAAGCATGCACTGTCCGAGTGGAAGGGACGGCCCCTGCTGATCAACTTCTGGGCCACCTGGTGCGCCCCCTGCCGCCGCGAAATCCCGCTGCTGAAGGCCTTGCGGCGCGAGCGCGCTGCAGATGGAGTCGAAGTCGTCGGCATCGCCGTGGACTTCCGGGATGCCGTGAAGCACTACGCACGCGAGATGAGCATCGATTATCCTGTACTGGTCGGCGAACAGGATGGACTGGATGCAATTGCTGCATTCGGTATGGACACGGTTTTCCCGTTCACGGTTTTTGTCGACCGCCAGGGACGGATCGTGACTCTCAAGATCGGCGAGCTGCACCCGGATGAGGCCCGCTTCATCCTCGATGAGGTGAAGGCCGTCGATCGCGGACGCACCGAGCTGGCAGCCGCCAAAAAAGAGATTGCCGACGGTGTTGCCGCTCTGGCAGCCAAGCGGGCCCGGCAAGAAGAAGAAACGCACCAGCCGACCAAAGCCGCAGCCGACGAGTCCGCGGCCGTTCTTCGCAAATAGCATCATTAAGTACCCCAATCCCGTCGATTTAGGTTACATTCGCCGACTTTCACGGGCCCCGCCCACAGTGACCTGGCCGCAATGGCGCGAGTGCTTCTTTTAAACGGACCCAACTTGAACCTGCTCGGCAGTCGGGAGCCAGGGGTCTACGGAGCGGACACGCTCGAGTCAATCGAGAAGCGCGCAGCGGAGCTCGCACGCGAGGCGGGCCACGAGCTCGTCGCCTTTCAAAGCAACGCGGAGGCCGAGCTCATCGGCCGGATCCACGGCGCCGCGGCCGCCGGCATCAGCTTTCTGATATTCAATCCGGCGGCGCTGACCCATACCAGCATTGCCCTGCGGGATGCTCTGCTCGCGGTACGCCTGCCGTTCGTGGAAGTACATCTCTCGAACACCCACGCGCGCGAGCCGTTTCGCCGACATTCTTACTTCTCCGACATAGCGGCCGGTGTCATCACCGGCCTGGGTGCGTTCGGTTACGAGCTGGCAGTACGCGCCGCGGTGCGGCACCTCGCCAAGCCATCCTGACCTGAGCCGCCCGACAACCCTCGACACTTGGAAAATTGCACAGGGGAGCATTCCCGAGCATGGACATCCGAAAGATCAAAAAACTGATCGAGCTGCTGGAGGAATCCGGCATTGCCGAGATCGAAATCAAGGAAGGCGAGGAAGCGCTGCGCATCAGCCGCATGCCGACCGGAACGGCAGCCATGGCTCATCATCAGATACCCCAGATGGCCAGCCTGCCGCTCGCGGCTCCCTTGGCGGTGCCGCCCAAAGCCGCAGTGCCCACCGCGGCCGAAGCGGCCATCGCGAAGGCAAAAGCCAACGAGCACGTCATCACCGCGCCGATGGTCGGCACGTTCTACGGAGCACCGTCGCCCGGTGCGAAGCCGTTCATCGAGATCGGTGACGAGATCAAGGTGGGACAGGTGCTGTGCATCATCGAAGCCATGAAGATGATGAACCAGATCGAGTCCGACAAAGCCGGCCGGGTCACCTCCATCATGGCGCGCAACGGCGACCCGGTTGAATTCGGTCAGCCCTTGTTCGTAGTCGAATAGCGCGTGGCCATGCTGGAGAAGGTCGTTATCGCCAACCGTGGCGAGATCGCGCTGCGAATCCTGCGCGCGTGCCGCGAGTTGGGCATCAAGACAGTTGCCGTCCATTCAACCGCGGACTACAGCCTGAAGCACGTGTTGCTGGCCGACGAGTCGGTGTGCATCGGGCCGCCGCCGTCATCCGGAAGTTATCTCAACATGCCGGCGATCATCAGCGCCGCAGAGGTAACCGATTCCGTGGCCATCCATCCCGGCTACGGCTTTCTGTCCGAGAACGCCGATTTCGCCGAGCGGGTGGAGAAGAGCGGCTTCGTATTCATTGGGCCGAAGGCCGAAACCATTCGCACCATGGGCGACAAGGTTTCGGCGATCCGTGTGATGAAGTCGCACGGCGTGCCTTGCGTGCCCGGCTCCGACGGGCCACTGGGCGAAGATCCGGACGAGAACCTGCGGGTCGCGCGCGATATCGGCTATCCCGTCATCATCAAGGCGTCCGGCGGCGGCGGCGGCCGCGGCATGCGCGTCGTGCACAGCGAAGCCTCGTTGTTGAATGCCATCGGCATCACGAAGGCCGAAGCGCGCGCGGCGTTCGGCAACGACCAGGTCTACATGGAGAAATTCCTGGAGAGGCCGCGTCACATCGAGTTCCAGGTGCTCGCGGATGGACACGGCAACGTGATTCACCTGGGCGAGCGCGACTGCTCCATGCAGCGCCGCCACCAGAAAGTCATCGAGGAGGCCCCGGCGCCGGGGATGACGGCGCGCCAGCGGCGGATCATGGGCGATCGGTGTGTCGAGGCGTGCAAGGCGGTGGGTTATAGAAGTGCCGGCACGCTGGAGTTTCTCTTCGAGGATGGCGAGTTCTACTTCATCGAAATGAACACGCGCATCCAGGTTGAGCATCCGGTCACGGAGCTGATCACCGGCATTGATCTCGTGAAGGCCCAGTTGCTGATTGCCGCGGGCGAGCGCCTGCCGTACGTGCAGAGCGATGTGCAGATCCGGGGCCACGCGATCGAGTGCCGCATCAACGCCGAGGACGCCAAGACATTCATGCCGTCTCCCGGGCCGATTCGACTCTGGCACGCACCGGGCGGTCCGGGTGTGCGGGTGGATAGTCACATCTACTCGGGATACAACGTTCCGCCCAACTACGACTCGCTCGTCGGCAAGATCATCGCGTACGGAGAGAGCCGCGAAGCGGCGATCGCGCGGATGAAGAATGCGCTTGCCGAAATGGTGATCGAGGGGATCAAGACCAACGTGGCGCTCCACCAGGAAATCTTCAACCACGCGGCCTTCCAGAAGGGGGGCACCGACATTCACTACCTCGAGCGGCGGCTGGGGCTGCGATAAAGGCGCACGCGCGCAATGGGCTTCTGGCAGCTGTCGTTCGACCTGGATCACCTGGATCCGAATAAGGCCGAAGAAAGCTGTTTCAATGTCGGCGCGGCAGCGGTGACCTTTGTCGACGCCCACGATGATCCGGTGCTGGAGCCGCTGCCGGGCGAGTTTCGGCTCTGGCCAACCACCCGCTTGCGGGCGTTGTTTGCCGATGATCGCGAGCCGCAGGACATCGCTCGCGCACTGGGAGAGGCTCTGGATATTCCCGCGGGCAGCGTGCAGGCCGAGCATATCGAAGACCGTGTTTGGGAGCGCGAGTGGCTGCGCGATTTCCACGCAATGCGCTTTGGGCAGCGATTGTGGATCTGCCCGCATCACGAGGAAGTGACTGAAGCGGGGGCAGTGGTCGTCCGGTTGGACCCCGGTCTGGCGTTCGGAACGGGAACTCATCCGACCACGGCGCTGTGCCTCGGGTGGCTGGACCGCCATATTGTTGAAGATGCTCGCATCATTGATTTCGGCTGCGGATCGGGAGTGCTGGCCATAGCGGCTGTCAGGTTGGGGGCGGGCGTTGCGCACTGCTTCGATATCGACCCGCAGGCACTCACGGCTACCCGCCAGAATGCCGCGGCAAACGACGTGCAAGCGCGTGTTTTCATATGCGAAGCGGCCGCTGCACTACCGCGGGGCGCAGATGTTCTGGTGGCGAATATTCTCTCAGGCCCGCTGTGCGAGCTGGCTCCGACTTTCGGAGCCCTCGTGCGCGGCGGTGGCTCGATCGTCCTTGCGGGACTGCTGGAACACGAGGCTGCCGACGTGACACAGGCTTACAGTGCGTGGTTTGATATACATCCCTTCGACATCCGGGAGGGTTGGGCCGGTCTGGCGGGGAAGCGGAACACTCATGCGCTGCGCGACTAGCGGCGTTTGGCGCCGGTAAAAGATGTTTACAGTCTGCCCGAAGTGCGCACTGACGCTCGTCGTGACTGCCGCAGATTTGCGCGTCGCGCAGGGCTACGTCCGCTGCGGACGATGTTCGAACGTATTCAACGCGCTTGCACGTCTCTCAGAAGACCGGCAAGCAGCAGCGGCAGCCGCCCAAGCTCAGGCACCGCCGGAAGGTGCACCGCACCCGCTGCAGGCATCGAAACCGGCTGCCACGTCGCCGCAGCGACCCGAGACGTCGGGCACCTTCCGGACACGGACCACGCAGGATCCGTCCACCACCGGAAGGACGCGGATCGAAGACCTGTCGGCACCTGAGAAACCGCGCCAACAGGCGGACACTTCTTCAACGTCAGCGGTGCGCAAGGCGGCGCAGCCTGCGCCTTCGGGGCAGGATGCCCGTACATCGCAAGCAATGCCGCCGCCCCCGGGGCCGGATGCCCATGCATCCCATGCGATGCACCCATCTGAACCAAAGCGCTACGACGACGATTCGATTCCAGAAGAAGATCTCGAATTCAACCCCGATGCGACGGACCTCAACAAGGTGTTCGTCGAGCAGCCGCCCAGCCCGCAGTTCACCGCCGCCACCGGCACGTTCAAGGCGATCCGCCTCGAAGCAAAGGACTCGGCTCGCACCGACGAGCGCGTTGCGCCTGAGGGTGAGCAGTTCGATCCCACTGACACCCAGGTGGATGTGGACATCGATCCCGATCTGCTCGCGAGCATGGCGCAGCTCACCAGCAACCGCCTGCAGCGCCTGAATCCAACAGCGCCCGAACCCAGCCCCTCCTTCAGTGCCTTTGGACAGCCGAGGCCCGCCACTGCACCGCCACCTGCGGCCGCCAAGCCGACAAACCCGTCGAGCTCGACGAGCGCGACGAGCTCGGTCAAGCTGGCGGCCCCTCCGGGGCAGGATGCCCGTGCATCGCATGCGAAGCACCCAGCGTCGCCAAAGTCAACACCGCCGGCAAAGCAACCTATGCTGTTGCAGCCGCCGATGGAGCAGCCGCCGCAGACACCTGCGCCTATGCGTCTGGCGGAGCGCGCCAAGGCGCGAGCAGCCGATTCAAAGCTGAAATCGAACGCCTCGCATCCGGCAACCGAAACAACTCAAGCCATTCGGGCGGCAATCGCGCCAAGGAAGCGCACGCCCCTTTCCGAGCTGGGCCAGACAGGCCGTCAAGAGGAACCAACATCATTCTTCGCTGGCACGTGGACAGCAGCAAGCGTGCTGTTGCTCCTGGTGCTGACGATCCAAGTCGTGCACCACTACAGGCACGATCTGGCCGCCAATGCGACGCTCAACGGGCCACTGACATCGATATACGCGGTACTTGGTATACCCCTCGTGCCGCGTTGGGATCTGAGCGCCTACGAAGTGCGCCAGCTAGGTGCTTCGACAGCCGCGGATGCTCCGGGCCAGATCACAGTGCGCGCAAGCGTCAAGAATGGTGCGCACCAGGCGCAGCCGCTGCCGCTACTTCGTGTCACACTCCAAGACCGCTTTGGAAATCGTATTGCCTCGCGAGACGTGTCTCCACAATCCTATCTGCCGCGCGCGATACCTCGTTCCTCGCTTTTGTCTGCGGGACAGCGTATTGATGCGGAAATGACGTTCGTGGACCCTGGCTCCAATGCAGTCGGATTCGAGATCGACGCGTGCCTGCCCGCTCCCGGCGACGGGATATCGTGCGCGAACGACGTCGCGCGCTAAACCGTTACATCATGCAGATAGGTCCATACCAATTGCCGTCGGCTGTTGTTCTTGCGCCAATGGCGGGCGTGACAGATCGGCCCTTCCGCATCTTATGCCGCAAGCTCGGGGCGGGCCTGGCGGCCTCGGAAATGCTGACCTCCGACACGCGGCTGTGGAGCACGCCCAAATCACGCCTGCGCATGAGTCATGAAGGTGAGCCGGAGCCGCGCGTCGTGCAGCTCGCGGGCTCCGACAGTCAAGCACTTGCGGAAGCCGCCCGGCTCAACGTCGATCTGGGCGCCCAGATCATCGACCTGAACATGGGATGTCCGGCGAAAAAAGTCTGCGGCAAGCTGTGCGGCTCCGCGCTGTTGCGGGACGAGCCGCTCGTCGCCCGAATTCTCGAGACCGTGGTCAACGCGGTGGGTGTGCCGGTCACGCTGAAGATCCGCACGGGATGGGATCGTAACAATCGTAACGGTGTGCAGATCGCGCGCATTGCCGAAGCCAGCGGCATCAAGGCACTCGCAGTCCACGGCCGCACGCGTGCGGACTTTTATGAAGGCGAGGCCGAATACGAGACGATCCGCAATATAAAATCCGTGGTTGGCATTCCGATATTCGCCAATGGTGACATCGAGACACCACAAAAGGCGCGCGAGGTGCTTGATTTCACGGGCGCAGACGGAGTAATGCTGGGCCGTGCGAGTCATGGCGCGCCATGGATATTCCGATCTGTCAACACGTATGTCGAAGCAGGAATTACGGCTCCGCCGCTATCGCGCGCAGAGGTGCGTGATATTATTCTCGGACATCTCGGCTCCCTGTACGCCTTTTACGGTGAGGACACCGGAGTCCGGATCGCGCGCAAACATCTCGGCTGGTATTGCGAACAGTTGCTCGCAGATTCGGCGCGGATACGCCGCAGTCTGATGGCCGCTTCGACGACCTCCGCGCAGTTTGCGCTCGCGCACGACCACCTGGAGGACTGGGTGGACGGGGGCCTGCGCGGCCCGGCTGGCACGCTTGCAGCCTGAGTCAAGACGATTGGGTTTTTGTGGGGACCTTACATGACAGCAAAAAAGAAGAGTCGATCTCGGGGGGACTCCGGCGCCCGTTTGAACGGTCGAGAATTGCCTCTGCGCAATCACGCCGAACGAGCACTGAGCGACTACTTCACCAGCCTGAATGGTCACAGGCCGTCGCATCTGTACGATCTCGTGCTGCGCGAGGTCGAAGAGCCGTTGTTCCGCGTAGTGCTGGACTATGCGCAAGGCAACCAGAGCCGCGCTGCCGGCATTCTGGGAATCAATCGTGGGACCTTGCGCAAGAAGTTGAAGGAACTGGGCCTGTCCGGAAGCGCTTAACATCGGCGATCCTTTAGAATGGATTTCCCGGCGCGTAGCGCCGCTGCATTGCGCGGGTCGCCGCGACCCGCAGGAAAGTTGGGCGCAGCCCATGAGTAGAGGTCAGGCAAATGTTGTTGCCCGTTCGCCGCGCGCTTCTTTCCGTATCCGATAAAACCGGTCTCGTGGAGCTCGCGCGCGCGCTGGCAAAACGCAACATCGAGATACTCTCCACCGGTGGCACGGCGAAGCTGCTCGCGGCCAACGGCGTGGTGGTGCGCGAAGTTTCGACCTACACAGGATTTCCCGAGATCATGGGCGGCCGCGTAAAAACGCTGCATCCGAAGATTCATGGAGGACTGCTCGGCCGCCGCGGTGTCGACGAGGCGGTCATGGCGCTCCACGAGATCGAGCCCATCGACCTGCTCGTCGTGAATCTCTATCCATTCGCCGAGACGGCGGCCCGGCCAGGCTGCGGCTATCCGGAAGCGATCGAGAACATCGACATTGGCGGGCCCGCGATGCTGCGCGCAGCGGCCAAGAACCACGAAGCCGTTGCGGTTGCCGTCGATCCGGGCGATTACCAGACAGTTCTCGAGGAGTTGGAAGCGCAGGATGGCACTACCCTTGCCACGCGATCCCGCCTCGCCGCGAAGGCCTTCGCGCACACGGCACGCTACGACACGATGGTTGCAAGCTACCTTGGTGCAATCCACAACGTGCCCGCGGATCGATTCCCGGGCACACTGCCGCTCGTCTTCGACAAGGCTCAAGACCTGCGCTACGGCGAAAACCCGCATCAGCAGGCCGCGTTCTATCGAGATCCCGCGCTGCGCGGCGCGAGCATCTGCGCAGCAAAGGTGTTGCAGGGAAAGGACCTGTCGTTCAACAACATAGCGGATGCGGACACCGCGATCGAATGCGTGCGCCAATTCGAAGAGACGGCGTGCGTGATCGTGAAGCATGCGAATCCCTGCGGAGTGTCGGTTGCCACAACGCCGCTCGAAGCGTACGACCGCGCGTATCGCACCGATCCCACGTCCGCATTCGGCGGGATCATTGCTTTCAACCGCGAGCTGGATGCAACGACCGCATCCGCCATCATTGACCGGCAATTCGTGGAAGTGCTCGCGGCCCCCTCCGTCTCGGCGGAGGCCGCGCGCGTGCTGTCCAGCAAGCCGAACGTGCGAGTGTTGGAATTGGGCGATCTCGGCCGGACACCGAGCGGCGAGTTGGAGTATCGCAGTGTCACGGGCGGCCTGCTCGTACAGACCCGCGACACCGGCAGCGTTGCCGAATCCGATCTCAAGGTCGTCACGCGCCGCAAGCCCACTCAGGCCGAGATCGTGGATCTGCAGTTCGCCTGGCGCGTGTGCAAGTTCGTGAAATCAAATGCAATCATCTTTGCGCAGCACCGCACGACCATTGGCGTGGGTGCCGGCCAGATGAGCCGCGTCTATTCAACCCGCATTGCCGCAATGAAGGCCGCCGACGAGCAGTTGGAAGTCTCCGGCTCCGTTATGGCCTCCGATGCGTTCTTCCCATTCCGCGACGGCATTGATGCGGCAGCCGAGTATGGAATCCGCGCGGTCATCCAGCCCGGCGGCTCGAAAAAGGATTCTGAAGTCATCGCCGCGGCGGACGAGCATGGAATGGCCATGGTCTTCACCGGCATGCGCCACTTCCGTCACTAGTGCCTGGCTGACTCCGTGAAAGTACTCATCATCGGTGGAGGTGGCCGCGAGCACGCGTTGGCCTGGAAGTGCGCTTCGTCCGCGCGAGTGAGCGAAGTTCTGGTTGCGCCGGGCAACGCAGGCACTGCCACTGAACCCAAAGTGCGCAACGTCAATATCGCCGCGGAAGACATATCAAGGCTGGTCGCGCTCGCACGCTCCGAGCGTATCGATCTTACGATCGTCGGTCCCGAAGCGCCCCTCGTTGCCGGCGTCGTCGATGAATTCGTGAAAGCCGGCCTGAAGTGTTTCGGACCTCAGCGCGCGCCTGCACAACTCGAGGGCTCGAAAGCGTTCAGCAAGGAGTTTCTGCGGCGGCACGGTATTCCGACCGCGAGTTACGCCACATTTACTCGCGAGACATTCGATCGGGAGTACGTGCGCCGCCAGCGGACACCGATTGTCGTCAAGGCAAGTGGGCTCGCTGCTGGAAAAGGTGTCGTCATAGCCGACGACGCGCAGAGTGCGATCGCAGCTGCGGAAGATATGTTTGCCGGACAGTTCGGCGAGTCCGGACATGTGGTGGTCATCGAGGAATTCCTTCCGGGCGAGGAAGCGAGCTTCATCGTGATGGCAGACGGAAAACACATACTGCCCTTGGCAACCTCGCAGGATCACAAGCGATTGCGCGACGCGGATCAGGGGCCTAACACGGGCGGCATGGGTGCGTATTCACCTGCGCCGGTTGTCACTGACGCGATGCACGCACGCATCATGAAAGAAGTGATGGAGCCGGCGATCCGCGGCCTCGCCGCCGACGGCATGCCATATACCGGATTCCTCTATGCCGGCATCATGATCGCACCGGACGGCACACCGAACGTGCTCGAATTTAACTGCCGGTTTGGTGATCCCGAGACGCAGCCCATCATGATGCGCTTGCGGTCTGATCTCACCCTGTTGTGCGAAGCAGCACTCGAAGGCCGCTTGGATGGTGTCTCTGCGGAATGGGATCCGCAGGCGGCGCTGGGTGTCGTGATGGCAGCGGCAGGCTATCCGGAAGAGGTACGAAAAGGTGATGTCATCGAGGGTCTCGACCGCGCCGCGACATTACCCGGCAAGGTATTTCACGCCGGAACGCGGATGCAGTCAGGGCGGGTGGTGACCAACGGAGGACGTGTCCTTTGTGCCGTGGGCCTTGGGTCGACCGTGAGCACCGCTCGAGCGCAGGCCTATGGACTGGTCAACTCGATCACGTGGCCCGGCGTCCAATTCCGTCACGATGTTGGTTACAGAGCAATGGCGCGTGAAGAGCAGGCCAAAGCAGCGCGTGAGCATGCGGACAGGTGACTGGGATTTTCCCAATCCGCATGTCGTGACACTCGAGGTAGTCGCATCTGACATTGACGCGTACGACCACGTCAACAATTCCGTCTACCTGTCCTGGTTCGATCGAGTCGCGTGGTCACATTCCGCAGCGTTGGGTGTCACTCTGGAGGAATGCGTTCGCATCCGCCGCGGCATGGCGGCTCATAGAACGGAAATCGACTACCAGCGCGCCGCCATCGAGGGCGACCGGGTGTCCGTCGCTACGTGGATAGTGAGCACCGATGCAAAGTTGCGGGTCGAACGCCGCTTTCAGGTCAGGCGCGCGCCAGACGGGCAGACACTGGCACGCGCCCGAACCGACTATGTGTGCATCAACCTTGACTCAGGCCGCGCCGCGCGCATGCCGGAGTCCTTCTCGCGCGCCTACATCGTAACCACGTAACAGGCACCTACCGGGCAAAAGTCGCGCCTTTTGCCCGGCGGTGATTCCGGCGATGCGCCGACTTCCGCGAAAAATGCCGAAGGCATTTTTCGCCTATAAACGAGTGCGGCCGGTCCGGAACAGGTTGACGATGGCCAGGAGGATAATCGCTCCCAACAGCGATACCCCCAATCCCGCCAGACTGATGTCCCCTTGATTGATGGTTGCCGCGCCCACGAGCGGGCTGATCAGCCAGCCGCCAATCAAAGCACCCACGATGCCCACCACGATGTTCAGAAGGATGCCTTCCTGCGTACGCATGATCACGCTGGCCAGCCATCCGATGACGCCACCCAAAATCAGCCAGATGAGAATATTCATTGCACGCCTCGTCGGTTACGGCGTATGCCGTGCAACATCAATTCCCAGGCCCCCGGGAAGGTTCCCGGGAAACTGAGGCTGAGGCGCCTCGCAGCGCGCCGACCCGGCCAGGCCGCGACCAAGCCTAGAAACTTACTTTGAAGAACGCCTCAGGCCCCCGGACGTGCTGCCGGAACAAGCCCGGGAAGTGGGCGTCATTCACCTGGAGGAACGACCTCATGTCGGTGTAACCGGCGCCAACGCTGAAATTCGGCTTCCAGCGGTATTGGAAATCGGCGTGATAATCGCCCATGGAGCCCTCGAAATTGTTGACCGAGGCGCGCAGATACTGCGCCCGCGCCACCATCGCAAAGCGACGCGAGATGCGCCAGGTGAAGTCCAGGGGAATGGTGGGAAAGGCGCCGGCGCCCGAGACATCCTGGCGCAACCGTTTGGCCACTACTTGACCGCGGGCCTCCGCCTCCACGAAGTCGACCCCCAGCCCCAATCCGAGCTCAAATCGATCGGTGCGCAGCACCGAAAAGGTGTAGGTGAGTCCGAACTGACGCCACTGCACCGAGCTCGTCACCCGGTCATTGACCGCGAATGTCTCATTGCCAAACAGGATCTGGCGGTTGATGACGTGATCGCCCCGGCGGTTGCTCTCGAAGTAGTCCACCCGCAGGCGGTTGCGCTCCCGCAGGCGGAACATGATTTCGATGCGGCCCTGCGGGTTGCGGCTGTCGAGTCCCAGGTCCTTTTCACCGCTCACCGGTGTTCCGAGCGTACCCGCAAGGCCAGGGCCGGGACTTTGCGTGTCGATGCGCAGCGTGGTGGTGATAGCGGGATTGAAGAACGTCCCGCGTACGTAGAAGCGATCGGTGATGGGGCTCGGAGTGTTGCGGTTCTTGTCCGGCTTGATGGGAGCCCCTGACCAGCGGTCATGCTCCGCAGGTGGCAGCTCACGCTCCGCGTGTGCTGGCAGGGTCTGTAGAGCGAGCAACGCCGACGCCAGGTAGAGCAAGTTTCGCATACGCGAATCATGCCACCGTCGGCGTCACTCAACTCAAACCGAAGCCACATAATTAGCTTCTCGGCGACACCGGGCGTCGCCGATAGGCAACATATGGCTTAAGCCCTTACCGCTTCATCGCCTCGAAGAATTCACTGTTCGACTTGGTGTCTTTCATCTTGTCGAGCAGGAATTCAATGGCTGAGAGCTCGTCCATGGGGTGCAGCAGCTTGCGCAGGATCCACATCTTGGCGAGCTCACCCTGGTCGGTGATCAACTCCTCCTTACGCGTGCCGGAGCGATTGATGTTGACCGCCGGGAAGACACGCTTCTCGGAGATGCGCCGGTCGAGATGGATTTCGCTGTTGCCGGTGCCCTTGAACTCTTCAAAGATCACGTCGTCCATCTTGGACCCGGTGTCCACGAGAGCAGTGGCCAGAATCGTGAGGCTGCCGCCTTCCTCGATGTTGCGCGCCGCACCGAAGAATCGCTTCGGGCGCTGCAACGCATTCGCATCAACACCACCTGTCAGCACTTTGCCCGATGAGGGCACGACAGTGTTGTAGGCGCGTGCGAGACGAGTGATGGAGTCGAGCAGAATGACGACGTCCTTCTTATGTTCGACCAGCCGTTTCGCCTTCTCGATGACCATCTCGGCCACCTGAACGTGACGCGCAGCGGGCTCGTCGAACGTGCTCGAGACCACCTCGCCCTTGACGGTGCGCTGCATCTCGGTGACTTCCTCCGGCCGCTCATCGATGAGCAGCACGATCAGGATGACCTCGGGATGGTTGGAAGTGATGGCGGTAGCGATGTTCTGCAGCAGCATCGTCTTGCCGGCCTTTGGCGGGGAGACGATGAGACCGCGTTGACCCTTACCGATCGGCGCCACCAGGTCAATGGTACGCGCCGTCAGGTCCTCGGTGGAACCGTTGCCGCGCTCGAGCTTCAAACGCTTGGTCGGATGAAACGGCGTCAGATTCTCGAACAACACCTTGTTGCGCGAGCTTTCCGGGGAGTCGAGATTGATCTCGCCGACCTTGAGCAGCGCGAAGTAGCGCTCCCCGTCCTTCGGCGGACGGATGAGCCCGGAGATGGTGTCACCGGTCCGCAGGTTGAAGCGGCGGATCTGGCTCGGACTGACATAAATGTCATCCGGGCCGGCCAGGTACGAGCCGTCGGCCGAGCGCAGGAAGCCGAAGCCGTCCTGCAGTATCTCGAGCACGCCATCACCGTAGATGTTCTCCCCGTTCCTCGCGTGCGCCTTGAGGATGGAGAAAATGATGTCTTGTTTGCGGGAGCGCGCGACGCTCTCCAGGCCCATCGACTCGGCGAGCTTGACCAGCTCGTGAATCGGCCGGGACTTGAGCTCGGTCAGATTCATCGAAGCGCGCGACTGCGTGAGCTCAGCCGGGCTGATGATCTCCGCGTCGTCCGCGTCGAAAATCTCCGGCTCGTGCATCATCTCGTCGGGCCGGCCGCCGCCGTTGCCGTTGCTATTGCCGCGGTTGCCGTCACGGTTGCCGTGGCGCGGGCCTTTGTTGGGCCGATTACGGCCCTGATTGCCAAGATAGCCTCTCACAGGTTGGTGTCCAGAAATGCGGAAAGTTGGGATTTGGACACCGCTCCGACCTTCTGGGCTTCCACGGTGCCGTTCTTGAACAGAATCAGCGTCGGGATGCCGCGAATGCCGAACTTGGGCGGTGTCTGCGGGTTTTCATCGATGTTCAGCTTGGCGATCTTGATGCGATCCTGATATTCGGTCGCGATCTCATCGAGAATCGGGGCGATCATCTTGCACGGGCCACACCACTCGGCCCAGAAATCCAGCAGCACGGGCTTCTCGGATTTAAGGACGTCCTGGGAAAATGTGGCATCGGTGGTGTGCACAATGTGCGGGCTACTCACGCGGTTCAACCTCCGTCGAATGCAGAGTGTGGGAATTGGAATGATTAATTTGGATAAAGAAGCTTGGAGCGCTTGGGAATTTGGCCCGGTTGGGCTTACGTGGGATCAGGCCGGCGAAAACCGAGCGAAAGCCGTGCCAGAAACGCCCGTCAAACGGTTACACTAACTCGCGAGGTGAGTACGGAACTTAAGCTTTCAGGGATCGGATTGACTGGCAGGTTCGGACCCCGAGGGGTTGCCAGAAGGTCCGCTGTCTTGAGAGCTTTGTAGCGCTTCCGAGCCCCTTTTGCAAGGCCCAGCCACCTAACCCCTTCACGGTATAGAACTATTTGATGACTGATCCACACTCCGGTTCCCCTACATTCGAATCTTTCAGCCTGGCGCCACCCCTCATGCAGGGTATCCGCGATGCAGGCTTCACGTACTGCACGCCAATCCAGGCCCAGACACTGCCTTTGGCCCTGTCCGGCCGCGATGTTGCCGGCCAGGCACAGACCGGCACCGGCAAGACCGCCGCCTTCCTGGTTGCGATGTATCAGGCCCTGCTGACGCGGCCCGCCCCTGCCAGCCGCAACCGCGGCTCCATCCTGGCCCTGATCGTGGCGCCGACGCGCGAGCTTGCGGTGCAGATACACCACGATGCCGAGATCCTGGGACGCCATACCGGGTTCAGGCAAGCGGTGGTCTACGGCGGCATTGACTACGACAAACAGCGCCGGCAGCTCGAGGACGGCATCGATGTGCTCATCGGCACGCCGGGACGCCTGATCGACTACTTCAAGCAGCACTGCTTCGACATGCGTCATGCGCAGATACTGGTGCTCGATGAAGCCGACCGGATGTTCGACCTGGGCTTCATTGCCGACATCCGCTACCTGCTGCGGCGCCTGCCGCACCCGGAAAAGCGGCAATCCATGCTGTTCTCCGCCACGCTGTCACATCGTGTCCTGGAGCTCGCCTACGAGCACATGAACAATCCCGAGCTCGTCCGCATCGAGCCGGACAAGATGACCGTCGATCTGGTGCGCCAGATCATGTACTACCCCGCGATGGAGGAAAAGCTGCCGCTGCTGGTCGGATTGCTGCGCCAGTACGAAGCGCGCCGCACGATGATCTTCGTCAACACCAAGCGTGTGGCGGAGCGGCTGGAAAGCACTCTCAAGGCGAATGGGTTCCATGCACAGGCGCTGTCAGGCGATGTGCCGCAGAACAAGCGACTGAAGTTCCTTCGCGACTTTCACAACGGCGATCTCGCCGTGCTGATTGCTACCGACGTCGCATCGCGTGGATTGCACATCCCAGATGTCAGTCACGTGTTCAACTTCGACCTGCCGCAGGACGCCCCGGACTACGTGCATCGCATTGGACGTACGGCTCGTGCCGGCACCGACGGCGATGCCATCAGCTTCGCGTGCGAGGAGTTCGCGGTATCGCTACCGGAGATCGAAAGCTACATCGGCCACAAGATACCGTCGCTTCCCATCCCGCCGGAACTGTTGGCAACCGAAGTTACCGCAGCACCGCCGGGCGAATATGGCTATCGTCCACGCCCTCCACGGTCGGGGGGACACTCGGGACAGGGTGGCCGGCGCCCTCCTCCAGGCCGCCGTGGCGCCCATCAGTCCAAGGGAGCCCGGGGTCGAGGTCGCTGACCGATTCGACTGCTGGAATGTCGCCATAGTCACGCAGGGGGCGCGCCTGCCCGCCGTGTGCCGCGGATATACGCCGCACTCCGCGAATCCACCGGATTCCCGCCGCCCGGGCCGCGCGCAAGACTGGCGGGCTGTCGTCAACGAACAGGCTCCTCTGCGGATCGAAAGGCTCCACCTCCCGCACCGCCTTCCAGAACAGCTCGCTCTCCTTGGGAGCCTGAAACACGTGCGAGCTGATGGCGGCATCCAGATAACCGGTGACGCCCGTCTGCTCGTCCTTGATCTTCAGAACCTGCGGATGCGAGTTTGTAAGCAATACGAGCCGCTTCCCCAGGGCCCGCAGCCGTTTGAGGAAGGCTTGGGCACCCGGTAACCAGGCGATCCGCTCAGCCTGGGTCCGCTTGAGCGCTTCCACGTTCAAGCCCAGCTCCCGACTCCAGTAGTCGATGCAGTACCAGCTCATCGTCCCTTCACAGGCGCGAAACCGCGGTGTCAGCACGGCCTTGGCCTGCTCCAGGGTCAGCGCCTGCGATGCCGCATAGACAGAAGGGATGAAGTCGAGCCAGAAATCGTTGTCGAACCCGAGGTCGAGCAACGTGCCATCGAGGTCGAGGAGGATCGTATCTATATGGTCCCAATCAAGCTTTTCAAGTGCGGCAGAGGACATCGGGGTATCATAGCGGCCATTGGGCCACCCCACGATGGGAGACCCCGGGTTGCCCGGCCATGGCGGAAATCGAAGACAATGTCGACCGCGAGCTGTTCCGCAACATCGAAAAGTTGCGTCAGCTTCGCATAGAGCATCGTGATCTCGATGAGGTCATCGAGCGCCTGACCATGGACATTCATACCAACGAGCTGCAGTTGAAACGCCTCAAGAAGCGCAAGCTCATGCTCAAGGATCAGATCACGCGAATGGAAAGCGAGCTGATACCCGATTTGAACGCGTGAACCACGTAGATAGCGCCGATAGCGGCGCCATGGGCGTTTTCATGCGCCTCACATCGCCGCAGATCCTCACCGAGGTCATCGCGATCGCGTGCGCCGGCCTGATCGCGCTGGCCGGTGCCCAGATCGTCAAAGCGTGGCACAAGCGACACACGGGCTCTGCGCGGCCGGAGGGGTGGCAGGGAGACGTACAGGAAGGCAGCGTCATTGTTGCGCCTTACCTCGTTGCCCTGATCGTGTTACTGATCGTGCGCGGATTTCTTGGCTCCCTCCACGGGCACACGGCAGCCATCGATACGGCCCTGCAGCTGACAACTGCGCTGGTGCTGGTCCGCCTCGGGGTGTACCTGCTGCGCGTGATGATGGGATCGGGCTCGTGGATCCGAACCTGGGAAAACCGCATCACGCTCGCCCTGTGGCTGACGATGTCCTTCTCGCTGGTCGGCTGGCTGGATGTTGTCGAGGGCACTCTCAGCCACATCAACCTCATACCCGGAAAATCGTTCAGTCTCTGGGCGCTGCTCAAGGGACTGGTCGTCGTCACGACATTCGTGGTGGTCTCGAGCCTGATCGCCCGCGCGCTGGAAAAGCGCGTCATGCGGGCGCAGCAGCTTGCCGTTTCTACCCGCATCGGCATCTCGAAGTTCGCTTACTTCATCCTCGTCAGCATCGGCGCGATGCTGGGCATCAACCAGGCCGGCGTGGATGTCACGACACTCAACGTGCTGACCGGCGCCATAGGCCTGGGTCTGGGCTTTGGTCTGCAGGCCATTGCGAGCAACTTCGTCAGCGGGTTCGTGCTGCTGATCGACAAGTCCATCAAGCCCGGGGACGTCATCAGCTTCACCGGCCATACCGGAACCAGCACCGAGAACTTCGGTTGGGTGCAGGAATTGCGTGGGCGATATGTCGTAGTTCGTGACCGCGACGGGGTCGAGACCCTGGTTCCGAACCAGAATCTGATCACCAACTCGGTCATCAACTGGAGCTATTCGGATCAGCGGGTACGTATCCGTCTGCCGGTCACGATCAGTTACGACGATGACCCTGAGTTCGCTCTCAAGCTCCTGTTCGACGCCGTGGCCAACCATCCGCGCATCCTGCACGACCCACCCCCGGTGACCCGGCTCATGGCCTTCGAGGACTACGGTATGCGCATCGAGGTGCGCTTCTGGATTGCCGATCCCATGAACGGTGTGAATAACGTGCGGTCGGACGTCAACCGCGCGATCTGGAGGTTGTTCAAAGACAACGGTGTCAAGATCCCGGTCGCGCAGCGCGAGCTACGGATGCTCGAGCCGGCTGCCCGGTTTATCAAGCCCCCGCAACAGCCTTCGGTTGACCAGGATGACGATTGAGGTCACCCCGCACATCGTGATTCCTGACGGCGATATTTCGCTGTCGTTCGTAAGGGGATCCGGGCCTGGCGGCCAGAACGTCAACAAAGTTGCCTCCGCGGTTCAGTTGCGCTTCGACCTGGCAGGCACTCAAGCGCTGACTGACCCGGTGAAAGCGCGGCTGCGCGCGCTCGCAGGCCGACGACTGACCGACGAGGGGGCGATTCTCATCATCGCGAGGAATCACCGGACGCAGGAGCAGAATCGCCGTGAAGCGGGAGAACGCCTGGCGGATCTCATTCGAAGCGCCCTGGTGCCACCCAAACCGCGCAAAAAGACCAAACCGACGCGTGCCTCGCGCGAGCGGCGCCTTGAGACCAAGACCCGCCAGCAGCGGACGAAGGGGTTGCGCGGCAAGGTAAAGTGGGACAGCTAAGACGTTCCGGGAGGGTACATCGTGTACACGTCAGCGCCAGTTGTAGGCGCTCACCCAACTCCCGCGGGTTCACCCCACATCACCCGAGCCGCGCACCGAGCCATACCATTCCGGCGAACGCGACAGCCATCGAGGTCGCAGGCATCAGGCGGGTCGCGTACAGCGAAGACTGCCTCAATTGCACGAGCACCGGCGCAACCAGCAGCACTACGCACAGCTGCGCGATCTCGACCCCGATGTTGAACCCCGCTAGCAGCGCGACGATTCGTCCTCGCACGGGGGCGAGCTCGCTCAATGCGAGCGCGAATCCAAAGCCGTGAATCAACCCGAACGAGAAGGCCAGCGGCAGACGCCATCGCGCTGCTCGCGGAAACAGGTTCAGCAGCGCCGAGATCACGATTGTCACAGCTATCAGCGGCTCGATCGTACGGGCGCTCATTGATACCACCTGCATCGTGGCGAGGCCGAGAGTAATCGAGTGAGCGACCGTAAACGCGGTGACGATACGTAACAGGTCTCGAAGAACGATCCTCAAGCTATTCGCCGGGCGCCAGGTGCCACTCCCCGCAGTGAGCGCGCAAGGAAGCAACAACGATAGAAGAAACGCGAGATGGTCGTAGCCCGTCCAAACGTGCCAGATCCCTTGCACAACGAACGTGGCAAACGCCAGCCACCAATTGGGCTCGTTGGATTGCTTCCACTCCCGGGTGCCCTCGGCCAGAAAGCCCGCTGTAAACCCTGCATCAGTGTGAACATCAAACAATGTCCGGTGACCCGCGTCTTCGCTGAAGAACAGATTGCTGTTGATCTTGAGCAGCCCGCCCGCCTCACAGCGTCCTACGAACGGTAACGACAGGTAGGGCTCGCCGACATGTCGTGTGACCAGCACGTCGGCGACGTGAAAAGTGCATTTTCGGGTGCCGCGCTCGAACATCAACTTATCCGCAACGAGCCCCGCGATTTCGGGCTTCACCGCTTCGACTTCGCGCCAGAGGACGCGACCATCTCCGTCGGCGTCGAGCGGCACGCTCCAGGAGAGATCGAGTACCGAGACGTCGAGGGAGCCCTGCAGAGCGCCGTCCTCCCGCGCATCGAGCTTCAGGTAGCTCGTACTGGACTCATGGGACTCCGCCTGACGCGTGCCAGCGATTGAAAACGCGCAGATCACCAGCAGCACGCCAAGAAGGCGACGCAAGCCGCGTGGCCGCCGACCGGCCGGCGCCCGCCGAATCATGACCGACGAGCCCGAATCCAGGTGGTCGCGCCCGACGACGATTCGCGGCCCGGCAGTAACCGGTCCACGACCACATCCTCGTAGTGCGTACGGCGTATCCACGCCTCCAGGCTCGCGATTGCCGCGGTGTCCCGCGCGTCAGTTGCCGCCCGCGCGAGGAGTCGTACGTCCTCAGTCTCGCGCTGCACGGCGAAATTATCGCGAGCGAGAGCCAGTGCGGCACGCCGATCGTTGGCGAACTCCAGCGCAAGGCGAGCCTCCTCTCTCAGGTGTGTGCGTTCACCGCGCTGCGCGCTGACTGCCAATCTTTCCCGCAGCTCCGCGAGAGAGCCCTGCATTTGACTATCATGTGCGCGCGCCAGCGCGATGGCCCGCCTCAACAGCGCACTCACACTGGGCCGCGCAGCGCCCAGCACGTTTACGGCATCTGTCAAGTAGCCTCGTGCAATCAACACGTCCGCCAATGCGAGTCGCACATAGTCGCTCGTTGGCGCGAGCGCGACCGCGCGCGTGAGTGCAATCTGGGCCTCCGCCAGTGCTCCAGCGCGCATGTCGAGGTCCGCTCGCACGGCGAGTGTCCAGGCGCGCACGTCCACAGATGGACCGGCCGACTCGTCCGCCGTGAGCCGTTCCAACAGCACTCTCGCGCGCTCGAGTTGACCGGTCGATCCCACAACTTGCGCGAGGCAGACGGATCCCGCCCACTGCTCACCCGACCCGAGCAGCCAGGTGCAATCGGGCCGCGCACGGTCGAATTCTCCGGTCACGATGTGCACATTCGCACGCATCAGACGCGCGTGAGCCGCGCGTGGATCTTGAGCAATGGCGCGATCGAGCAGCCCGATCGCTGCACCAAACTCGTGCCGCTGCTGAAGCACATCGGCTTCCAGCGTCAAAAGAGCGGCGGGTACTGTCGGGCGTGCGACCCACGGGGCGAGTACGCTCTCCGCGCGCCCGTAGAGCTGCGGTTGTGCCGAAACCCGTGCCTGCTCGAGCAGCGCGGCGGCAAGCTGTGTGGCCTTCTGCGGGTCGCTGCGCGAGAGCAGCAGCTGCCGGGCGAAGCTGTCGCGCGAGCGCACAGCCCTTCCCGGCAGTTCCGCAACGACGAAGCCGGGGTCTTTCGGGCGAAAGGGTTCTGCCGCCTTGAGAGTGGGTACGAGCGCCGTAAGCGCCAGCACTGCAGCCAAACATGCTTTCACACGGGGATCTCCTCGTTATTGGGTCACGAGGGCCATACGTGCGAAGAAGCGCGCCGGATGCAGCCGACGACTATCTTGTTGCGCCGGAGGCAGCCTCAAACGCCTCGGGCCACCTCGGTCTGCATCAGCTCCCACAACTCCGCGACATGCCGCTGCTGCGTCGCTTCGCCACCGAACGCCACCCTGACCATCCACCGGCCATCCAAGGTCGCCGATGTGAGGTACGCTTTTCCGGATTCGTTGATTCGCTTTACCCATGCAAGCGTGTGGGCGTCGAGCGCATCACCACTCAACCCAGGCGGCTCGTGACGCACGCAAACGGTCTGTAACGGCGTGGGCGCCACACGTTTCCAGCCCGGAGTAGCGTCTACCCGCGCAGCCAGCCACTGCGCATACCCAATGTCGCGTCGCAACCGGGCCTGCAGCCCACTCACACCCTGCTCGCGCATCAGAAACCAAAGCTTCAATGCCCGAAACCGGCGCCCGAGCGGAATACCCCAGTCCCGGTAGTTCTTCACCTGCGAGTCAGCCGCAGTGCGCAGGAAGCTCGGGTTGGTGGACATCACGCGAACCAGGTGGTCGGGATCACGAACGTAGTAGGTCGAGCAATCAAACGACGCACCGAGCCACTTGTGGGGATTCACCACGAGCGAATCCGCTCCCTCGATACCGTCCCACAGCTTGCGGCACTCAGGGAGGATCATCGCCGAGCCGGCCAATGCTGCATCGACATGCATCCACAAGCCGTGCGCCTTCGCGACTCTCGTGATGTCAGCGAGCGGATCACATGCGGTAGTCGCGGTTGTTCCGATAGTCGCCACCACTGCGCACGGCAGCAACCCATTGTCCGAATCGCTCTGCACCATCTGCGCAAGCGCATCCCCCCGCATCGAAAAGCTCTCGTCCACCGGGACGACACGCACGTAGGTGCGGCCGAAACCGGCCATCAGAGCCGCCTTGT
This sequence comes from Gammaproteobacteria bacterium, assembly GCA_028293745.1. Lineage (GTDB taxonomy): Bacteria > Pseudomonadota > Gammaproteobacteria > Steroidobacterales > Steroidobacteraceae > 13-2-20CM-66-19. Next base: position 22,755 of record JAQGOF010000244.1, read on the forward strand.
CCACGGAACTGTGACTTTGGCTCGACGTATAGACAACCAGCGGCTTCCCGGCACTTTGCAACCCACCGCGCGTAGCGCCGTGAGAAGTAGTCCGCTCGCGAGCACAGATCAGGGCCACCAAGGCGCCGGTTGATGCCGTGTCTTGAATCACGCCACTCCACGCATCAGACAGTCCCGTCATCTGGCGAAGCCAATCGGTCGTGACTTCCTCGAGCTCCGTCAACGCGGGGCTTGACTGCCAGTTGAGCCCCAACTGGCCGAGCCCGGTGCTGACGTAGTCGCCGAGTACGGCAGCCAGCGAGCTGTTGGATGGGAAGTAGCCGAAGAACCGTGGATCGACCCACTGCGTGCACGCCGGCAGGATCACGTTGTTCAGATCGGCCAATACCGCATCAAAAGGTTCGGGCTCGGTTGGCGGCGCGGCCGGAAGCGCACGTTTGACCGTCCCCGGAGCCACATTGCGCATCACTGGGAAGTCCCCTCGATAGGCCTTCTCACGATAGTCAGCGATCCAATCGATTAGCTCGTGCCCGAGCCGACGAAATTCTTCCACGTCCATAATAACCCTCAGAAAGGGACGCGCGTCCCGATGCCGTCTCGCACGGCACGTTCATAAATCACGTGCGCCGCCGCGAGATCCTGCGCAGCGACCCCCAGCGATTTATAAACAGTGATGTCGTGATCACCCGTCCGCCCGACGATACCCCCGCTCAATACATCGCCGATCTCACCCAGAACATGGCCTTCGCTTACCAGCCCGGCATCCATCGCGTGCTTCAACTCACCCGCCTCGGCACGAGCCGCAGTCCGTGAGTCCACAAAGAAGCGCGAGGCGGTAACAACATCGTCGTCAACCTCGCGCGCATTCAGCCGACTCGCCCCAACCAGATTCACATGAGAACCCCTCCCGAGCCACGCCCCATTCAACACCGGCTCGCGCGATGCAGTGACCGTACAAACAATATCGGCGCCCTTCACTGCGTCCTCAGCCGTCTTGCTGACCTCGACTCGCACGGACAGCCTCGAGCCCTGCGTTTCAGCAAAGTGCTCGGCCTTTTCGATGGACCGACCCCACACGCGAACCGAACGCAGCGTCCGTACCCTCGAAATCGCCTCAAGATGGGTCACGGCTTGCTCGCCCGTACCCAGAATCGCCAGATGCGACGCATCCTTCCGCGCAAGAGCACGTGTAGCGACCGCACTCGCTGCGGCGGTCCGCATGGCGGTAATTTCCGCTGCGTCCATGACAGCCAGCGGAAACCCTATTTCCGTATCAAACAACAGCACGAGCCCAAGGTGGGACGGCAGTCCGCGCTTGGCATTGTCGGGATACACGGTAATTATCTTTGCACCGAGTCCTTGAGGATCTGCCAGGTATCCGGGCATCACACCGAAAAAGTTACGACCACCCGGAAGCTGCATCACCGTACGCAAGGGCACGTCCGCACCGCCATTGGAAAGCGCGCGCATAGCGCGATCCACTGCGTCGATGCAATCCGACATGGGCAACGCACGCCGCACATCAGCGCCGCTGACGCACAGCAGCCCGTTAGGGGTACCCTTGGGGGCAGTATCCTCGGTGCTCATAGAACCTCTCAGGGCCGGACCAACCACGCAGCCAGCGCGGGCAGCAGAATGATGGCCGCAAGCATATTCACGAGGAACATGAAGGTCAGCATGATGCCGATGTCCGCCTGAAATTTCAGCGGCGAGAATACCCAGGTCACCACACCAATTGCGAGCGTGATGCCAGTGAAAATAATGCTCGCGCCGGTCACGCGCAGCGTTCGCTCGTAAGCGTCGTGCACCGACAGTCCCTCACGCAGGTATTCCTGCATCCGGCTGTACAGGTAAATGCCGTAGTCCACCCCGATTCCGGCGCCGAGCGCCACCATGGGCAGGGTACAGACCTTCAGTCCAATCCGTGCGAGAGCCATGACCGCGTACACGAGGACCGAGACGAGCGCCAGCGGGAGCACTACCAGCACCGTCCCAAGAACGGAGCGGAAGGTGACCAGGCACATCACGATCACCGTCGCAAAGACGCCCGACAGGATCCAAAGCTCCTTGGCCTTCACGGTCTCATTCGTCGCAGCCATCGCGCCCAGGTTCCCTGTGGCAAGCTCGAATTGCGCCCCTGGCGCGGGATTCGCCGCTCGCCAGCGCTTCACCGCCGCCACTACGCGCTCAATCGTCTGCGCACGGTGATCTCGTAGAAACAGCATCACCGGCACGATGTTGCAGTCCGCATTCAAAAGGCCCGTACTCGTCTCGATGTAGCGGGTGGATTGCGTCAGCTGAGTCTGCTCGCGCGGCAGGGTGCGCCACTTCAGGCTACCCTCGTTCCACCCGGCGGTGGCGATCTTCGCAACATAGGGCAGCGTGACTGCGTCCTGTACCCCCTCGACGTTCTGCATATTCCAGGCAAACCGGTCGATAGCCGCCATCAAGTCATAACTGACGCAAACCGGCTCCCTGGAGGCGACGATCACTGTCAACACATCAACCCCGACCGAGAATTTGGAGGTGATGATGCTGCTGTCGATGTTGTAACGCGAATGCGGCCGCAGCTCCGGCACACCGGCCTGCGTATCGCCTATTGGTGTCTCGCGCCCTTTCCACCATCCCAGTGCCGTCAACAGTGTCGCAGCAATGATGATGGCCAACGCCGGACCGCGCGCCGTAATTCCAGCCAGCCTGTGCCACAACGCAGCGAGTTGAACCTGCCTGCGCTCCACGCGGGCACGGTATCCCGCATCAAATCGGACGTATGACACGACGACAGGAAGCAACACGAGGTCCGTTAGGATGACTATCGCGACCCCAATGCTGGCAGTCGTCGCCATCTCACGGATGACCTGCACGGGAATGAGCAGAATGGTGATGAAGCCGACAAGATCGGCCAGCAGCGCAATGATGGCCGGCATGAGCAGTTGCCGGAACGTCCGCCGGGCTGCTCCCATGCTATCCAGGCCGGCAAAGGCCGCATCCCCGATGGCGCTGATTTTCTGCACGCCGTGGCTCACGCCAATTGCGAAGATCAGAAACGGGACGAGCAGTCCCAGCGGATCGATTCCATAGCCCAGCAGCACCAGTGTCCCGAGCTGCCAAACCACGGCGATCAGCGAGCACCCCACCGGAACCAAGGCGATCCGCAACGATTCGCAATACATCCAGACGGCCAACAATGTGAGCACCAGCGTCACGGCCGCGAAAAAGACCACGGACAGCGCGCCATCCGCGATGTCTGCCACAACCTTCGCAAAGCCAATCATCCGAACGTCGATCTGCGAGCCCTGCAGCCGGTCACGCACCCTTGCTTCGATCTGATGAGCGACCTTGATCGGATCGACCGGCCGGCCATTCGTGTCCTGCTCGAGCAGGACCGCACTCACCAGCGCCCCCGAGAAATCATTCGCCACGAGCCGCCCGACGATGCCCGCCTTCAGGATGTTGTCCCGGACGCGAGTCATCGATTCGGGAGTCGGCTGGAAGTTGGCCGGGACTACATTACCCGCCTCGATCCCGTCCTCGACCACCTCGAGGTAACGCACATTCGGCGTGAACAGGGACTGCACCCGGCCGCGGTCAATACCATCGGTCACGACAACTTCGTCTGTGGCCTTGCTCAGGGCGTCAAAGAACGCCGGCTGAAACATGTTGCCATCGCGCGCCAGCAGTGCGATCAATAGCCGGTTGGCGCCCCGGAACTCGGCGACATTTGCGCTGAGATACGGGGTTTGGCACAGGCGACGCGGTCATCAGCGCCTGCCCCGCGACGGGTTGCCGACGGACGCGACGGACATGCGCGGACCGCTCACGGGCCGGGCCCTCCCGGCGCCTGCGCCGCATCGGGCGCAATGATGATGCGCCTGGCACCCCCCTCGCCAACCACGACCAGCGTATCCCCTCCAACAGCCCTCGCAGCCGACAACCCCTTGCGATCTTCCTGTTGCATCAGCGTGAACGACTTGCCGGCATCCCGGCTCACGAGCACGACACCAGACAGCCCGACAACAGCGATTGCGCTACCTGTCCCCAGGCTCACCGCATCGTTGAGCATCGCGTGCGTTCCCGTCTCAACTTTGCGCCAGGTGCCACCCGCGTCCTCAGATCGAAACAGGTTCCCGCGCAGCCCATACGCCAACACAACGTCGCCCCCAAGCGACTTCACCCCGAAGAACGATCCATCGTATGGCGACGGCAACTCACGCCATATCTCGCCGCCATCGCCGGTGCGATACAGGTGCCCGCCCTCAGCGGCGATGTACAGCGTCGTGGGCGAGGCCGCCGCGATCTTGTTGAGATGGAAGTCGCGGCCCACATCGTCGCCTGCAGGTCCCCGGCCCACGAGTCCCTCACCGGCCTGCGCCCCAAACCTCCTCTCATTCCAACTCGCCCCACCATCCCGGCTGCTGAAGTAGACGCCGTACGCGCCAACCGCAATGACACGGCCATCGGCTGCGCAGATCACATCGAGCAAAGGCTGCTGTGATTCGGGAGCAAAATGGGCAAGCGCCCATGTCCGTCCGGCATCGCGCGTCGTCAGAATGACTTCGTCATGGCCGACCGCCACACCTTCCTGGGCACTACCGAAACACACTCCGGTCAATAGCGCTCGAGTTGGAACGCGCTCGGCCTGTCTCCACGTCTCGCCGTGGTCGTCACTCATCAGAACGTGACCCCTCTCTCCCACCGCTACCAGCCGCTGGCCCGCGGAGACAACATCGAGCAGAAGCGAGCGCGGGGCAAGCGGGGCATGTTCGGCGGAAGCTCCTGGGGTATCCGGCCGCACAGCGGTGGCAAGCACCGCGGCGACCAGCGCGAGCGCCGCAGCCGCCAGATGCCGCGGAAGCTCTATCGGACCCCTCTCATCTGCAGCGCATTGGGCTGATAGTCGGAGGGCGTGCGCTTGATCGAGAAGTCATAGGGCTTGGACTCCTCGTTCTGCAAATCCATCGCGAGATACCGGCCATTGGACAGATCCATCACCAGCTCGAGCGTCGTCCACAGATTCGGCAGCTCGTAGTAGTTCACGGCATGGCCCTCCTGCACACGATACAACTGTCCACGGCTGTCGTAGCAATCCACGGCCAGAATCTGCCAGGAGTCCTCGTCCACATACAGAGTGCGCCGGCTGTATACGTGGCTCGTACCCGGCCTGAGAGTCGAGTCGGCCACCCACACACGATGCAGCTCATACCGCGGAATGTCCTGATTGATGTGGTTCTTCTTCAGGATGTCCGCGTACTTGATCGAGCCGCTGCCCAGTCAGGCAATCCGGCTGCAAGCGCCTGCGCAGCGCCTCCCACCGCAGTGAGTGCACCGAAGGCGTTGCCAACACCGGCCTGTGTGCCCGTACGGAATGAAGCCACCGGCAGCCGGCTGTGATAGTTGAGAAAGTACAGTCCGAACTCCGTGCCGCTGGAAAAATTCGGCAGGTAGAGCTTCAGATTGAAGCCGCACTGCCCGGAATCAGGCGGCTGGCGGTCGGCCGTGCGGGGAATCTGCTGGAAGTTGGAAATGAACGGGCCGCCGAGAGGGCGGTAGTCAACGCCCAGGTCGGAGAACTCGCCGAAGTTGAGCACGACCTTGCGCCCGGCCGGCGTGGCCGCGTCATTGGTGCTGAAGTACGAGCCATCCGGCTCGGGCTGGGTCTGGTGCCATTTGAACAGGTACAGGAACTGACCGCTCAAATGCTCGGTGAGCTGAACGTTGAACAGCGCCATCTGGTCGGGCAACAGCGCCTGCTTCAGCTCTGCGCCGGGCGTGCGAAGCGCCGACACGTCAAAGTGATTGACCGTATTCAGGCCACCCTGGATGAACGTACTCTCACCCCAGCTCACGACCTGCTTTCCGAGCCGCAGCTCCGAGGCATGGTTCCAAGATTGAAGCGCCAGAAACCAAACGCATCCAGCATGCGTGTATAGCTGCCGACGAGGTTGCGTGCCTCGGGCGAAAGCGGTGTCCGGTCGGTATCGCCGTTTGTCACGGCGAAGTCGTGCAACGCCGATGCGCGGGCAAATACTCCGAAGCTCTTGTAGGTCAGCGAGAGCTCGGTGACGGCACCGAGAGCCTTGCTGAAGACCGCCTTGCCGCGATAGTTGAGATCACCGTCATCGATGTTGGGGGAGCGTCCGCACCCGCCATCAGCGGTAGCAATCAGCCGGCAGTCGGGATTGGCGACACGCCAGGATTGACCGTAGGCGATCGTGGTATCCCAGCTTCCGTTGATGTCCCCGGCCTGGATCCCTACGGCGTGCGCGATCTGTGAAACCGACGCTGCCATGCAGCCCACGACCAAAGTCGCAGCAAGCCGCTCCCTATGCACAGCACGCATCAAGCACCCCCTTATCCCTAAGTGGGGCCATTATGGCACGGCTCAGCTGTTTGTAACTTGCAGTATGCTGTGGCGGATCTGCTCGCTGAGCACGAATTGGGCGTCGGCTGCCACGCGCATCAACACGTCATCGAACTCCAGCTTTCCGCCGCTCGAAAGGCGTACCACGCCCCGCGTTCGCAGCAGGTCTATGAAGTGCTCGAACATGGTTCGATCGAAGAACTCGGGTGAGTTCAACCCATACAGCATCACCATCCGCTGCGCGGTGAGTTGACAGCGTTCCTCGAGCGCTACCTGCGTGATCTGCCCGCTGCCAGCCTTGACCAGTATCGCGATCGACAGGTAGTAACGCTCGATCGTCTGTATGGTCGCCTGTGCAACCAGCGAAAGCTGCATAGCCTTCTCAGACGTTGGCGGAGGCCTTCGCCACTCTGTAGCGTCCGCGTTGGACTCGATCAGACCCTGCTGCTCGAGGCAGATCAGCACGTCCGTCACAACACGAGCCAATTCTTGCTCTGACCAACGGAGGAACAGCTCCGCGGCGATGTAAGGATAAATGCGCCAAGCCAAGCGTTGGATGTCGTCGGTACGCACCGTTGCGTTACTCACGAATGCGCAGGCCACGAGCGACGGCATCGCGAACAAATGCAGAACATTGTTCCGATAGTACGTCGCAAGCACCGCGCTCTCATCGCTCATCCGCACGATGTCGCCAAGCGGATGTGGCTCGCGAAACACGACCTTCATGGACTCGCCATACGCCAGCATCTCTGCCGCTGACATCGACGTGACCGTCACGCGATCACTATAAGAAAAACACCGCATCAACTCGCGATACAAATCCATCTGCCTCAGCAATTCAGTCTTAGGCAATGCCAGCCGCGGCGTAGCCAGCAACGTGACGGCTAGCAGGTTGATTGGCGTCACAGCCGCAGCCGCGTTGATGTGTCGCATAATGGTGGACGCCAGGTCGTCCACCGCTGCTCCCACCCACGGGATACGCGTATCGTCGTCCACCACGCGAGTGCGCCAGTCGGGATCATACCGATCGAGGAGCTCTTCCAGCTTTATCGGCTCGCCAAGGTTGACATGAACCTGGCCAAATCGCTCCCGCATGCGCCGCAGAGTGCGGATCAGTCCAAACACACTTTCCTTCTCTTTAGGCTTGCCTGACAGCTCGCCGATATAAGTCGTTCCCTCGACGATTCGCTCGTAGCCGAAGTAGACCGGTATGAATACGATGGGACGCGCACGCTCGCGGAGAAAGCTTCGCACGGTCATGGACAGCATGCCGGTCTTCGGCTGCAACAGTCGCCCCGTGCGGCTGCGGCCCCCCTCTATGAAGTATTCAATCGAATGCCCGCGGGCCATGATGGCAGCGAGGTACTTCATGAAGACAACGGTGTACAGCGCATTTCCGCGGAAGCTGCGACGGATGAAGAACGCGCCTCCTTTGCGCAGGAAGCGTCCGACGATGGGTAGATTCAGGTTGATGCCGGCCGCTATGTGAGGGATTGCATACCCGTGCACATAGATCGCGTACGACAACAGCAGGTAGTCCATGTGGCTGCGGTGGCAAGGAACATAAACGACCTCGTTCCCCTCCGCAGTCTGCTCCAGCGTTTCAACATGGCCAAACACCACGCCGTCATACAGTCGATTCCACAACCGCGCCAGCGATGCTTCCATGAACCGGATGAATGCATGCGAGTAGTTGGCAGCAATTTCTTCCGCATACTGCCTCGCCTTGAGCATCCCCTGCCGGCGGGTGATTTTCTTCTCCCGCATCTCTTGCGCAACGACAGATCGCACGGCGCGAGTGCGCAGGACCCTATTGACGATCGTGCGTCGGTGCGAGAGGTCCGGGCCAATACGCGCTGCGCGCTGCTTGGCGTACAACGCCCGCAAAGCTCTGGTAACGCGGCGCCCTCGGACTGCCGACCCCGCCTCGTCACCCAGAAGAACACGTAACGAAATGGGCTCGTCGAATTCGATGAGGGTGTTTCGGCCGTTGAACAGCACTTGCAGGAACTTGCGCGCCCGGGTCGTCAGCGCCCAGTCCTCAACCAACAGGAGCCGGAACCAGGAGCCTTCCTTCTGTGGCGCGCGGCCCCAGTAAACGGCGACCGGGACCAGCTCAATGTCGATCTGCGGGTCGGCGGTCAGCGCCGCAATCATCTGTTGCAGTTGAGCGGGTGGACGGCGGTCGATTCGCTCGTCCCAAAACCCGCGCGGACGGCTGAGATAAAAAAACGACCGCAGATCCTTCGCCTGGGCCAGGAGCCGTTTCTGCGGCCGCGGCAATTTCAGTTTTACACAGGCGTTTTGCAGGACCGCAAGGTCGGTGACGCTGCGGCGCTCGAGCACGTAGCACACGGGTTTATCGCGGTCGCGCACGTGTGAGACGGCTTCATCCGGGCGAACCTTGAATCGCACCCAAGGCGAAAGAAGCCGCCGTAACAGCCAGCTACGCGCCCGGTCCATTTACTGGAACGCAATCGCCGGCAGATCGAGTGCGATCAGGAAATATTCGAACAGGTATTGGATTACACGAATCTGATTGTGCAGGCGATGGTCGCCATCCACGAGGTGCAGCGCGGCGCGATAGCTCTGCGCGAAGCGAACACTATGCTCGACGGGCACGACATCATCCAACCAACCGTGGACTATGGACGCAGGGCAATCGAGGACGCCTTGTCGCAGCTCGGGCAATCCTTCCATATACAGGGCGGGAGCCATCAAAAACACCCCTCGGGCATGCAGAAGCGAGGCAGATGCTACTGCAACGTAACCGCCCATGCTCGAGCCGACCAGCACCAGGTCGCCCGACAGCTCCTTGCAGAAGTCCACGAGCTTTGCGACACGGGCTCGTGGCTCGTCGATGCCGCGATAGTCCACCGAATGAGATTCGTAGCCCTCGCAGCGGGCTACTTCGGCCAGCGCAGAAATCTTCCGCCCCCACGGGCCACTTTCCTGGCCATGGGAGAAGACTACGTGGCGATTGACTACGGGCGCTTCCACAACAATTCGTCCAGGCTGATAGAGGCCTCACTCACCACTCGACCACCCGTGAGCTCGACCCCTTCGGCGCGCAGTCGCTTCCGCTGCTCTGCGAACTGACGGGAGGTCTTCGGAAATGTGATGCGGCCGCCCGCGGCAACGACACGATGCCACGGCAACCCGCTGGGTGCGATTTTCAGGGCATAGCCCACCAGCCGCGCGCGCCCAGGCAGGCCCGCACGTTTCGCAACGGTCCCGTACGACGAAACCTGTCCGCGCGGAATAGCACGGACGGTCTTCCAGATCGCCTGCAGCGCCTGGTGCGAGGTTCCGGTTGCCTGCATCATTTTCTCCGCCGCTGTCCTTCGAAGCGATGCCGAGGGTGCGAGAATAATGCAGGCAATGCAATTGCGACGCCAAGATGACGGTACGGATTGAAAATAAATGACCCCAGGCTGGCAATTCTGGATAGACCGCGGCGGAACATTCACGGATGTGATCGGGGTATCTCCGACTGGACAACTCCACGTGCGGAAGGTCCTGTCCCAACTGGACGGGGCACAAGACCCCGGAATTCGGGGTGCACGTGACATTCTCTCGCCCTCCGACGCTCCAGTACATGCCGTGAAAGTCGGGACCACGGTCGCAACCAATGCTTTGCTCGAACGAACCGGAGAACCTGTACTCCTGGTGACCACGAAGGGATTCGCGGACGGCCTCCGCATTGGCTACCAGAACCGTCCGGACATCTTCGCACGCCACATCGTGCTTTCCGATCGTCTGTATTCATCGGTCATAGAGACGTCCGAACGCATCGATTCCGTTGGGGTAACACTGACACCCTTGGATACGCAGGCTCTGCAAGCGGATCTACAGAGGGCTCGCGAAGCGGGACTCCGAACCGTTGCGATCGTTCTCATGCACGCCTGGCTGTTCCCGCAACACGAACGCGAGGCCGCCTCCATTGCACGCTCTCTTGGTTTTGAAGAGGTCTCGGTTTCTCACGAACTGTCCCCTCTCGTGCGTTATGTCGCACGAGGAGACACTACCGTACTGAACGCGTATCTAGCCTTGCCCTTGCGCCACTACGTTTCGGGCCTTCAGCGCGAGCTGCACAACCTCGATCCCAGCGCACGTCTCGAGCTGATGCAAAGTAACGGCGGTCTCGCTGCCGCCGATAGCTTCCACGCAATGTCGAGCGTCCTCTCAGGACCCGCAGGTGGCCTCATCGGCATGCAGTGGATTGGGAACCGCTTAGGTGTCCCGCGCTTGGTGGGCTTCGACATGGGTGGGACATCAACGGACGTGTCGCTACTTGACGGCGAGCTGCCGCGCCGCTTCGAGCACACCATCGCTGGCGTTCGGTTACAAAGTCCGATGCTGGACGTACATACGATCGCTGCCGGCGGTGGTTCGATCCTGCATTTTACCGACGGACGCTTTGCTGCGGGGCCTGACTCCGCCGGGGCCGATCCGGGTCCTGCGTGCTACGGCCGCGACGGCCCTTTGACGCTCACCGACGTCCAGGTACTGTTGGGACACTTGCGACCTGACACCCTGCCGACAGTTTTCGGACATGACGGCCGCGCGCGGATCGACACACGCGCCGTGGCCCGGAAGTTCGCCGCCCTCGAATCGGAAATAACTGCAGGTGCGGTGACAAACATGCAGGCCGAGACCCTTGCAGAGTCGTTCCTCGACGTTGCCGTCGAAGCGATGGCCAACGCGATCCGTCAAGTCTCAACCCGCCAAGGGCTTGATGCTGCCGAGTTTACGCTGTTTTGTTTTGGTGGCGCTGCGGGCCAACACGCCTGTCGCGTGGCGCAAGCCGCGGGCATGCAACGAGTTCTCGTGCATCCCCTCGCCAGCGTCCTGTCGGCATTCGGAATCGGCGTGGCGGATCGCCTCGCAATGCGTCGCGCCAGCCTGAGACTACCCCTCACACCAGCGGCGCTCGGTGCCGCTGACGACAGATTGCGCGAGCTGGAAAGGCAGGCCCGCGATGAGCTTGCCACCTATTCAACTAATGCGGCTATCTCCGTGGAACACTGGCTGGAGCTGCGCGCTGGCGACAGTGAGACAAGTCTGTCCGTCCCTGCATCGTCGTACGAGAACGTCCTTGCAGGCTTCTCGGCCATGCATCTCAAGCGTTTCGGGTTCGCCGCATCTGCGCGCAGTGTCGTAATCGAAGCCGTGCGGATCGAAGCGCGAATGGCCTCAATCGACCCGATATCACTGCGGATGCCAGAGCCAGCCGCAGAAAGCGCCCTCCCTTCGTCAGCGCGCGCATGGTTTGGCGCATGGCTTGACGTGCCCCTGGTACGCAGCGCATCCCTCACTGGCGAGATCACCGGCCCTGCGCTCATCGTCGAGCCCAATTCAACCGTGGTGCTGGAGCGCGGCTGGCGAGCCCGCCGCCTTCCCGGTGGCGAATTGATGTTAGAAGTCACTCCCGCCCCAGCGCCACACGCCGCGGTGAACGCCTCCGCGCCGCTCCCCGCCGCGGTTACCAGCGCCGCCGCCCCCACCCCAGCCCGCATCGAAATCTTCAACAACCTCTTCATGCACATCGCCGAGCAGATGGGCGAGGTGCTCAAGGCCACCGCACAATCCGTCAACATCAAAGAGCGCCTCGACTACTCCTGCGCACTTTTTGATGCGAGCGGCGGCCTGGTCGCGAACGCGCCTCACATGCCCGTGCATTTGGGCTCAATGGGCGCAAGCGTGCGGGCAATCATCGAAGCCGCCGTCATGCGCCCCGGTGATTCCTGGCTGGTTAACAGCCCATACCACGGCGGCACTCACCTGCCCGACATGACGGTCGTCACGCCAGTATTCCTCGGCGACGCGACGCAACCCGACTTCTTTGTCGCCTCTCGCGCGCACCACGCCGACATCGGTGGCACGACCCCAGGCTCCATGCCCCCGTTCAGCAAAACAATCGAAGAAGAAGGCGTCCTATTCGAATGCTTTCCTCTTGTCGTCGCGGGCACGCTCCGCGAGAACGAACTCCGCGACGCTCTGCTATCAGCGCGATACCCGGCGCGCAACCCCGATCAGAATGTGGCCGACCTGCAGGCACAGTTAGCCGCCAACGCGCGCGGCATCGCCGAAATCGAACGCGCTGTGCAGCGGCACACCCTACCCGTTATTCGTAGCTACATGCGGCATGTGCAAGACAATGCTGCCGCGAGCGTGCGCAATGCCATCGATCACCTGCAACCTGGCGAATTCCGCTACGAGATGGATAGCGGACAAGTCATTGCGGTTCGCATCGACATTGATCACAAGATCAAAAGCGCACGCATCGACTTCACCGGGACGTCTGCTCAAGATCCCCACAACTTCAATGCCCCGCGCGCCGTGTGTTTAGCGGCGGTGCTGTACGTCTTCCGCACCTTGATCGACCGCCCGATCCCGCTCAACGAAGGCTGCCTGGAGCCGTTGGAGGTGATCATTCCGTCCGGCTCGATGTTGGACCCCGCGCGTCCGGCTGCCGTGGCGGCCGGAAACGTCGAGACCTCGCAATGCATCGTAGATGCGTTGTATGGAGCCTTGGGCATACTCGCAGCCTCTCAGGGCACAATGAACAATCTGACATTCGGCGACAACCGCCTGCAGTATTACGAGACGATCGCCGGCGGTGCGGGCGCGGGGCCTGATTTCGACGGCTGTGACGCCGTGCAGACCCACATGACCAACTCACGACTCACGGACCCGGAAATCCTCGAGTCGAAATTTCCCGTTCTCGTGCGTGAGTTCTCCGTGCGCAGAGGATCTGGCGGACGCGGCCTCAACCGTGGCGGCGATGGGACGGTGCGACGCCTGGAGTTTCGGGCACCAATGTCAGGCGCGCTGTTGGCCAATCACCGGCGCATTGCACCATTTGGCTTGAAGGGCGGAAGCGCCGGCTCAGTTGGCACTGCGTCGATCCGCCGCACGTCCGGTGAGGTCGAGCACTTGGGCGCCACGGCGCGCTTCGACGTCGCGCCCGGCGACGAGCTGACGATTGAGACGCCCGGCGGCGGGGGCTATGGGACGCGCAAGTGAATGCCGGCCGGTGGGTACTTCGGTGATGGCCACGGGTGATCCCGAAGGATAGCCGTCTCGATTTCCCACTCCACCCGATGCTTGGACGTGGCCAGCCGGTTCACAGAGACCGGACGGACCCTGCTCGACGCCGAATGGTGCGTGACCATCCAGGTATCGAACTCGCCGGGCTTGCTCGTTGCGAACCCGTACAGCAGGTTGAACTTGCCTTCGGCCACAGTCTCCTCGCGGTTAACACGATCGTCGGCGATGGCGAAATGACTTTCATCGGGCGAGGTCCCAACGAAAGCGCCCTGCTCGGCAAGCGCTTCTAAAAACGCATCAACCAACGCTCGCGCACGCTCCCAGGTCGACGGAATGTTCGGCTCCATCAAAACCCATCGCGTCCCCTGCTCGATGCTGGACGCAACAAACAGCGCCAACCGACGCGCCGACAAATACTTCCAATCGGACGCCCCTACGCCGCCAGCCGCCAGCGTGCGCGGGCTCAAGCTCTGCCGAGCGTTTGAGCGCGAGGAGACGAGCGTATTCACTCCAGCCTGAGACAGCCGCACTCGCTCCTGGTCAGAGACGACGGCTGCCGGCCGCAGTCCGGGGCGCAGGAAAGACTCTTCGCTCTCCGTAGCTGCCCATACCGGCGATGCCTCATCCGCCCGAGCGATCATTCCAGCAGCCGCGCCGCAGGACGCAAACGTCTCCGCGCGCCCCCGTAGCCGGTCGAACGATTGGACGCGGGGGAAATACATCACGGCGTTATCACTGCGGAAGGGCCAATTGCGAAGCGCCTCGAGCGCCGTTCGAGGTGATATCCAGGTGGAAGGCGGATCGACGATCAGAATTGCGTGGCGGTCTCTGCAGAACTTCGCTGCCACGAGCAAAGTGCTCAGACCCACGTCGTGCTCGCGAGCAAGCGGAGGGATACACAACAAGTTGAAGGCAGGCGTCGCTTGCAGCGCGAACATGCCGGTGCTCTCGGTCGCGGACCCGATGACGTCATAGTCGGTAAGAGGCGCGCCGTCGTCGCCATCTGGGTTGGAGACCGCATAACCGATTGTGGAGCGGCTTCCGCCAGTCGCCGAGCGCTCTGGTCGCTTGATGGGGACGGGTCCATGGACGCGGGCGAGATGCGACTCCAAAAGTGCGTTGGTGACGAACCGCCCAGACTGGCCCAGGACTGACAGCCGGCGGAAGATCTCCTGGTCTTCGATCAGCTCCGAGCCCGCCGAGCGAACCCGCTGCAGGACGACGTTGAAGCTGTCGGCGTCGCTCTCAGGGATTCCGTCGTAATCGACGGAGGCCCGCAAAAACTCCCGCGAACCCGGGTTTACTCCAATGAGGCGCAGACTCGACGAGCCGGCCGGCAGCGTGATGGTCGGCGGTCGCGCGCCATTGGTCACCCGTACGACAAATGCACGACGCCCACCATTTTCAAAATAATGATCGATGGCGTATGACACCGGTGCCGGCTGCCAAAGCCCGCCAAAAAGATGTTGAAAATCGGAAAAGCTGGAGACGGCGACGGGTCGGTTCACCGGCCCCTTCAGCGTGCGACCAACAAAGGCTGCGACACCGGTAGGTACCCGTCCGATCGCGTGCAGCGCTCGTTCTATTGTCAGGTCTTCGAGACCCGATGTGCGGCTATCAGCCGGCGCCAACTTGTTATCCCCTGATACTGCGCAGGGGACTGTAGCATACGCGTTCTAAGACGTCGTCGAATTCAGCGTTGTGAAACGCGCTGTGGCTGCGTAGGTGGTGCCGAGTCGACAGCTTTCTCAGCGTCGCGTTTTACATCTTCTTCGCGGGCGCGCTCGAGATCCTCCCGCTTGCGGGCGATCTCGGCGAGCATGATCTGCAACCACTCGGATAGCGCGGCCATTATTTCGACCCGTCCTGAGCACCTGGCCCACCTTCCTCGCCGGCCGGTTTGTCCAAAGCCGGATCGCGTTTGCCATTGCCTGCGGGACGCGTGAGGGCCGGATCACCCTTCGTCCCCGACGAACCCGGCGCCGCAGCACCGGGATCCGGCGGCTGCATATCCGAGATGACCTGCCGGAAAGTGCCTTCATCCATCGGCAGATCGGTGGTGCCATCCCACGTGGACCCTTCCGGAATCCGGTTCTGCACTTTGGGTGCGGCGGCCAGTACCTGCTCGAGACTGCCATCGGCCTGAGAGATCGGCACGGGCACGCCGCGCGGCGTGTGCGACAGATCCGACACCAGGTTCCAGCTCACCTGCTCATTGTGACTCTTCAGCTGTTTCTGCAGCGTGGCGGCGAGTGACTTGTTGAGAAGTTTTTTTTGCGCTTTCTTCCAGTCGCGCGGATCGTCCTCGAGTACATCGAACGCCTGCATATAAAGCTGGCCGTCCTTCCACCCGAACACGAAGGGCTGGTTGACCACGCGCACCGGGGTGCCGATGGGGACCATTTCGAACAATTCCGCGATGTCCTCGGGATACAGCCGGATGCAGCCATGACTCGAGCGCAAGCCGACGCCCGCGGGCTTGTTGGTCCCGTGAATGAGATAGCTCGGCCAATCCAGGTAGAACGCGTACCGCCCCAGCGGGTTGTCCGGTCCGGGCCCGATGACCGGGTCCAGGATCTCGCCGTTCTCCTTGTGCTCTTTGCGCACCGATACCGGCACCCGCCAGGTGGGATCCTTCTGCCGGCGAACGATTTTGGTCACACCCTCGGGCGTTTTCCAACCGACCTTGCCGATGCCGATGGGATGGGTGATGACGACCTGGGGCTCGCCCTTCTTGTGCGCCGGGAAATAAAAAATCCGCATCGCAGCAATGTTGACGACCACGCCCTGGTGCGGCGCGTTGGGAAGAATGAACTCGGTGGGTACGACAATCTGCTTGTCGGCCCCCGGCAGCCACGGATCAACCTTGGGATTGGCCCTGAGGATCTCCTCGTAGCCGATGTTGAAGCGGCGTGCGATGTCTGTAAGCGTGTCTTCCTTGGTCGTCGTCGTGAGCTGGACCACGCCAACCACATCCTGATCGGGAGCCAGCTCGAACCGTTGAGTCTCCGTCGGAGGTGCTTCCACCGGGGCCGGGGGCGGCGGGGGCGGGGGCGGGGCCTCTTTGTTCCGTTCTTTGAAGAGAGAGCAGGCTACGACGAGGGTGCAGAAAGCCGCCGCGGCAGTCGCGCGGAGCGCATTGGGTACGAACTTCATGGTTCAGCGATTATGGCATCGTCTTCCTGAACGGGGGCTGCCTTGTCAAAGGAGGACGGGCTGATTGGGCAGCTCGTCGGCATTGCCTCGCCGCCCCGGGAAGTGGCGGGATAACAGTCTGCCGACGCCTCGCACGCCCGCGACCGATCCCTCGCCGAAACGTCCCTCGCGGTAGTGGCCCTCCATCTCGCGGCAGACTCCATCCCACTCTGACTGTGCAATGCGGGCCGCAATTCCCCGGTCGGCGACGATTTCCACGATGTGGTCGGCGAGCAGCAGGTAGATGAGCACTCCATTGTTCTGGGCCGTGTCCCAAACGCCCAGCTGCCCGAAGACCTGCATGGCTCGTTGCCGAGGCGGCAGGTCCTGCACCAGATCGGGCAAGTCCAGGGCGGTCTCCACGACGAAGCGAATCTCGCCTGCGTGCAGGGACTCGGCTTCGCGGATGGCCACTTCGATGTCGGCGAGCACCCTGGGCGTGAAGTGGCGCCGCGTGGTCCAGCGCGTAAAGAAGATATGACGCAGGAATCGGCCGGCGTTCATGCAATCAGACTACCAACGCCCGGAGGCGCCGCCGCCGTTGAAGCCGCCCCCACCCCCGCTGAACCCGCCACCCCCTCCCGTGAAGCCGCCACCACCACTACCGAAACCGCCTCCCCATCCGCCTGCACGCGGATAGCTCGACCAGATTCCCCCGCCCGAGAACCCCGATATCAGGGAAAACAGGAAGGCAATCAGGCCTGCGATCACCGCAATGAAAATCGCCTGCCCCACGAAGTACACCATGGCGCCCGTGGCTGCCCCGGCGATCACTGCCCCCAATCCGCGGCCAAACAACGAGCGCAGCACGACGGACCCAAAGAGCACGGCAACGAACAGAAACGGCACGAGGTGGGAGACACCGCGCACGGAGTGGCCCTGCCATCCCAGATCGGGCGCGGGAAGTTCCTCCCCGTCGATGACCCGGATCATCTGGTCCAGGCCCGCATTGATGCCGCCGTAGAAATCTCCCTGGCGGAACAGCGGAATGATGGTTTCGGAAATGATCCGGTGGGCAGTGAGGTCAGGCAGGACACCTTCCAGCCCCTTGCCAACCTCGATGCGCACGTCCCGGTCATTCTTCGCGACAATCAGCAAGGCCCCGTCGTCGATCTTCCGGCGTCCGAGCTGCCACTGATCGACTACGCGGATCGAATATTGCGCGATCTCCTCGGGCTCCGTCGTCGGCACGACCAGCACCGCAACCTGCGAACCCTTGCGGGCTTCGAGCGCGGAAAGCTTCTCCTCGAGGAGCGACTGTTGCTCGGCCGTTAACGTACCGGTGAGGTCGGTGACCCGGGCGGTGAGCTTGGGAATGGGCTGCAGGTTCTGGGCAAAGGCGCAGAGGCTCGCTGCGAGCACCACCAGGTATGCGAGGCGCAGGCCCACGGATCGCGGCGTCGCGAGTTGCCGGGCCGCGGCGCGGGCCGCTGCGTGCAGGCCCATCGAAGTTACTTCGGGCCTGGCCCCGCGCCGGAGGGCGCGGGTGGCGCCGGAGGATCGCCGAAATCCACTGTCGGGGGCGCCGCAATGGCCTGCTCGTTCGGCACCGTAAAATTCGGCTTCACCTGGAAATCAAACATCTTCGCCGTGAGGTTGGTCGGGAAAGCGCGCGCGGTCGTGTTGAAGTTGCGGACCGCGTCGATGTAGCGCTGCCGGGCGACGGCGATCCGGTTCTCGGTGCCCTCGAGCTGCGCCTGCAGATCGCGGAAATTCTCGTTCGATTTCAGGTCCGGGTAAGCCTCGGCCACCGCGATCAGGCTCTTGACCGAGGAGCCGAGCTGGCCTTGAGCCGCCTGGAATTTGGCGAACGCCTCCGGGTTGTTGAGCAACTCCGGCGTCAGTTGGATGGAGCTGGCCGTCTTCGCGCGCGCTTCGGCGACCCCGATCAGCACCTGCTGCTCCTGGTTGGCGTACCCCTTGACCGTCCTGACGAGATTGGGAATCAGCTCGGCCCGCCGCTGATATTGATTGATCACCTGCGACCACGCCGCCTTCACATCCTCGTCCTCCCGCGTCAGCTGGCTGTAGCCGCAACCGGAAAGGGACGCGGTGGACGCGAAAATAACAAGGAAAGCAAGGGACCATGCACGCATCGGCATCTCCTCGACGATTCTTTTGATTTCAAGTACTTGGCTTTAAGCGGTCGGACGCCCCGCAAGGGGAATTGTCACACGCCGGCGCGCGGTACGGTATTCAATCACAGACGCGACCAACGTCATCAAGCACGCTGCAGCAATGGCCGATATCCCTCTTATCGGAGGGAATGCCATCAATGGAGTGCGTGCCGCATGTCGGGCACCTATAACTACTGCCTCGTATTGCTGTCGTTACTGGTTGCGGTCGTCGTGTCTCACACGGCACTGCGCCTTTCCGCCCGAGTGGCACGTGCGAAGGGCTCGTCGGTGCAGCTTTGGCTGGCCGGCGGCGCGATCGCCATGGGAACGGGCATCTGGTCGACGCACTTCATCGGTATGCTGGCCTTCTCGCTGCCCATCCCCCTTTCGTACGGTCTGACGGCCACCATTGGCTCGCTCGTCCTCGCGATCGCGACCTCCGGATTCGCGCTGCTGCTGGCGAGCAAGCCGCAAGGCGGCAACTTGCGTTTGGCAAGCGGTGCGCTCGTCATGGGCACGGGCATCTGCGCCATGCACTACGTGGGCATGACCGCGGTTCAGGTAGTTCCGATTATTCGGTACGAGCCTGGTCTCGTAGCCGCATCAGTGGCCGTAGCCATAGCTGCGTCGTTTGCGGCGTTGTGGCTGTTCACTCACCTCGGCAGCCAGGACACCTGGCGGATGCGCGCCACGCGCATCGGCGCGGCGTTCGTCATGGGGTTGGCCATAAGTGGGATGCACTACATCGGCATGGCTGCCTCACGATTCGCAGCCAACTCCTACTGCATCAACCCGGGAATCGGCAGCATGGACAGCCGCTGGCTGGCGCTCGTCATTGCCACGCTGACTCTGGGCCTGCTGGCAGTCACGACCATTCTGCTCGTTTACGACGCGCACCTGGAATCAAACGTCCGCCGTTACAACGAAATGTTGGAACAGGCGAACGCCCGGCTGCGGCATGCGGCAACCCATGACGCACTGACAGGTTTGCCGAATCGTGTGTTGCTCGCCGACCGGTTGCGGCAAGCCATCGCGCGGGCATCGCGGCATCAGATGCGATTTGCCGTTCTGGTGGTGGATCTCGACCGCTTCAAGGCGGTCAACGACTCGCTCGGTCACATTGCCGGCGATGAGTTGCTACAGGAAGTTGCCCGCCGGCTCTCCGGCCTGCTGCGCAAGGAAGACAGCCTCGCACGGCTCGGGGGCGACGAGTTCGTTCTGCTGATCAACGAGGTATCGACCCCGCAGGATGCTGAAGAGGTCGCACGCAAGGTACTCAGTCAGGTTGCCTTGCCGGTTCAGCTTGCGGGACTCGACGTACACGTTTCGCCGAGTGTGGGCATCAGCCTGTGTCCTGATGACGGCGTCGATTCAGAGACGTTGCTCCAACACGCTGACGCGGCGATGTATCACGCGAAGAAGAAGGGCCGCAACACGTTCCAGTTCTTCGCGCCCGCCATGAATGCGTTTGCCCGCGAGCGGCTCGAGCTCGAGAGCGGCCTGCGTACCGCGCTCGCGCGGCGCGAGTTCGAGTTGCACTATCAACCCAAGGTCGACGTCGCCACCGGCCGGATCGAAAGCGCCGAGGCATTGATCCGCTGGCGTCACCCCAAGCGCGGACTGATTCCACCGGGGGGATTCATCCCGCTCGCCGAGGAGACCGGGTTCATCGTGCCGCTGGGAGAATGGGTGCTGTACGAGGCCTGCCGCCAGGCCCGTGCGTGGCAGGCCGAGGGCCTGCACCTGCGCATGGCGGTCAATCTGTCGGCACGTCAGTTCCGACAGGACAGCTTGATCGATACCGTGCGCGGCGCGCTGGCCGCGGCCCGGTTGGAGCCGCGCTACCTGGAGCTCGAATTGACCGAGAGCGCGGTCATGCAGGATGCGGAAACCTCGGTGCAGATCATGCGCAAGCTGAGCGACCTCGGCCTGCGCATCTCCGTTGACGATTTCGGCACGGGCTACTCGAGCCTGAGTTATCTACGCCGCCTGCCCCTCGACAAACTCAAGATCGACCGCTCCTTCATCCGTGAGATCGTCACGAGCCGCGACGATGCCGAGATCGTGCGCGCCATAGTGACGTTGGCCCACAGCCTGCACCTCAAGGTCATTGCGGAGGGTGTCGAGACGGCCGAGCAACTGACCTTCCTGCGCTCGCTGGGATGCGATCAGTACCAGGGCTTTTACTGCAGCCCACCCCTGCCGCCCGAGCAGTTCATCGCCCTGCTCCCCCACCGCCCCATCGACGAATCCAAACGCGTGCCCCCAGCCCTGGAGGACACGATGATCAGCCGCGTACTACGCAAGGTCTAATCGCCCTGGGTCTAACTGGCCCGCCAGACAAAAAAAAGCCCAGGGTTTGACGCCTGGGCTTACAAAGGCGGACTTTCGATGAAGGGAAGGAAGTCCGCTAGGGGATAAACGGCCAAGAAATCTGTGCAATAAAATCAGTGCAACCGGGCCCAGTGAAGTATCTTGATGTCATCCGAGTCCAGGTCGAAACTCTGCGCCAACAGCGCTCGCAGCTCCCGCGTACCGCCGACATGCTCCAGCGGATGCCGCAACTCGACGACACCACTCCACTCGTTCGCATTGGCGGCTGTTTGAGCCTTGGCCCGTGCTGTTACGAAGTGGGTGTAGTACTTGGTAGCCACGATTAAAGATTAGTTGGGGTGCGCCGCAGTCGTCCGTGAAATGGCCCACAGAACATCGCCGAAGATTTGTCAAATTCCATTCACCATAATCCAAGCACTGACCCGATGGGACGCTACCGACCTCCACAGACACCAGGCTCTCAGTACATCACCCCGGAAGGCGCCCGACGCCTTCAGGACGAGCTGGACGAGCTTTGGAAACGGGAACGCCCGAGGGTGACCCAGGCCGTCTCGGAAGCGGCAGCGCAGGGTGACCGCTCCGAAAACGCGGACTACACGTATGGCAAACGCCGGCTGCGGGAGATCGACAGCCGCGTGCGCTTCCTGCGCAGGCGGCTGGACGGGATGGTCGTAGTTGACGGTCCGCCGTCGGACCCGAAGCGGGTTTTCTTTGGCGCCTGGGTAACGCTCGAGTCGCAAGACGGCGCCGAATCCTCCTACCGGATTGTCGGTCCCGACGAGTTCGACATGGCCCCCGCCTACATCAGCATGGATTCGCCGCTCGGCCGCGCCCTGATGCGCAGATCACTCGACGATGAGGTGACCGTCGAGCTGCCCGAAGGCGCGCGCAAATTCGTCATCGTCGAGATCACCTACGGCGCAGGATCCCCTTAGGACCGGCGCGCGCCGCGTGCGCCCTGCTGCTACCAAAGTACCCGGACGTTCTTGAACTGCCAGGGATCGGTCTTGTCCAGATCCTCGGGGAACAACCGCTCCCGCTCGTGTAACGGCGTCCAATCCGTGTACTGACCCACCTGGGGCCCGAGATACGGCGTGCAGATCTCCAGGTTACGCCGGAAGTCGATCTCATCCGGCTCAACCAACCCGCAGTTCGGATTCTCCATCGCCCAGACCACACCCGACAAAACCGCAGCCGTCACCTGCAGGCTCGTGGCATTGTTGTAGGGTGCAAGCTTGCGCGCTTCGTCGATCGAGAGCTGCGAGCCATACCAATAGGCGTTTTTCTTGTGCCCGGCCAGCAACACGCCCAGCTCGTCGACTCCGCCCTTCACGATCTCGTCCATGAGAATGCGCTGCCGTTCCTGCTGCACGTAGTTGCGTCCCAGCAGCTCATGGACGGAGACCACCGCGGAGTCACACGGGTGATAGGCGTAATGCACGGTCGGCCGATAGGCAACCTGGGAGCCTTCCCGCACCGTGTAGTAATCCGCCATCGAGATCGCCTCGCCATGAGTAATGCAAAACCCATGGAAATGGCCTGCGCGCGGCGTCCAGGTGCGCACCCGTGTAGCCGCACCCGGCTGCATGAGATAGATCGCTGCCATGCAGCCGAAGTCATGCCGCTTGCCGTCGCGGGGGAAGTTCTTCTCGTGCGAGCCCCAGCCCATTTCGCTCGGCTGGCAGCCCTCGCCGACGAATCCGTCGATCGACCAGGTGTTGACGAACTCGCCCGGCTGCTTCGGGACGTTGGTCACCTGGCTGTCCCGCTCGGCGATGTGGATCACTTTGATCCCGAGCTTACGGGCGAGCTCGCCCCACTCCGCCCGCGATTTCGGGTTCCCGGCGTCCACGCGGGCATCGGCTGCGATGTTGAGTAGCGCCTGCTTTACGAAGTGCGACACCAGACCGGGATTTGCACCATGGGTGATCACAGCCGTCGGGGCGCGAGTGTTCCCCGGGCGCAGTGCCAGCGCTTCCTCGCGCAGCGCGTAGTTTGTCCGGCGTGCGGCAGGAACAGTTGGATCGGTGTAGCCACCCGGCCACGGCTCGATGCACGTATCGAGATACATCGCGCCTCTTTCCCAGCACAGCTTGATGAGCGCAATGCTGGCAACCTCTACCGACACGTTCAGCAGGAAATCTCCGCGGCCCAGCAGCGGAGTCAGAATGCGGCGATGGTTCTCCCGCGTGAGGGCTTCCTTGACGAACTTGATTCCATACTTCTCGGCCTCTTCGCGGCCCCTGTCGGCCGCTGTAACGATCGTGATGCGATCCGGTGCAATGCCAATATGCCGCAGGAGGAGGGGCAACACGCCTTGCCCAATGCTGCCAAAACCGACGATCAGAATCCGTCCCGGGAAATCGACGTAGACCTTGTGATTGCTCATGATGCTCCGATGCCGTCTTATATCCGCAGAATGTGCCCGCGGCCCATTCTGCGCGCTGTCAAATTCATCGCCGCCAGTGCGGCGGGTAGGTGCGATCGTAGCCGGGAAGTGCCTCCACCCGCTCGACCCATCGACCGAGCGCGGGGTAATTAACCTCCACGGGCAGGAACCGGGATGCCAACTCGCGCGCCTCGGGGCGCTCGAGCGCCCGCCGCAGCAACTGAAACCCTGGAAAGATGACCATGTCCACCGCAGAGAAGCTCTCTCCCACCACCCAGTCGGATTTCGACAGCCTGGCTTCGATCGAGCGCGCCTCGCTCGCGGCATGGTGCATCGCCGTGGTCACCTCCTCGGTGCCGAGATTCGCCTTGCCGAACACTGCATTGAGGATGGTGCTGACGTGCGGCTCGATGTAGGCCTGGTATTCGCAGATCACGCGCATGATGGTGCCCGCTTCTTCCGGCGTACGGCCGAAGATGGGCGGCTCGGGATACTTCAGATCCAGGT